>NZ_JASLAW010000029.1 GCF_030147005.1 Pseudomonas sp. | reverse complement strand
GCCGGTTTTGGCGTCCAGCTTCACTTCGTATTTCTTGCCGGCGGTGTCGGTAAGGTCAACTTCATACACGAGTACGCCGCTGTCGTTGTGATCCAACTCAGTGTCGTTGATCGTTGCGCCAGCATGTTTGGCGACGGCTGCAGCGTTCAGTTTTTCGAATGGCATTACGGCGCCAGACTTGAGCAGGCCTTCAATCTTGTCCGGACTAACATCAGCCTGGGCCAGGCCGGCAGTCAGGGTCAGAGCAGTGGCGGCGAACAGAGCGGTCAAGGTTTTCATGGTGTGTCCTTCTGGTTGAACTGTTTAAGTGGGGCCAGATTAACCCGGGCAACTTAACTCACCCTTAATGGCTCATCGGCACCTACGATTCAGTATTTATGGTCGCTCAGCAGGTCCTGAACGCTGGACGACGGCCAGCGCTTGTAAAACTTCAGCAGTTCGGCCGCACGGTTGGTAAAGATGCCATCGACGCCGGCGTTCATCACCTTGTCGAAATCAACCGGCTCATCCACGGTGTACACGTGCACCAACAGGCCCTTGTCGTGGGTCAGCTTGTTCATTTCAGGCTTCACCAGGTCGGTGTAGCTCTGGTCGCCATGGTCGGTCAGCTCAGCCGAAGGGCCGGTGCCGATGGCGCCGAGGCTTTTGGC
Source organism: Pseudomonas sp. (assembly GCF_030147005.1). Lineage (GTDB taxonomy): Bacteria > Pseudomonadota > Gammaproteobacteria > Pseudomonadales > Pseudomonadaceae > Aquipseudomonas. The sequence continues at coordinate 2,104 of NZ_JASLAW010000029.1, read as the reverse complement.
CTGGTCGACCCATTTCTCGAACTCGGCCGCGTCTTTCGGCTCTTGCTTGGCGTAATAGGCGGCTTTGGTCGGTTCGCCGGACTCGGCGAAGGTCACCTTGGATTTGGGTTCAATGCTGCCTTCACCCACCCACAACAGCAGGATCTTCGGCGTGTTGGGCATTTCTTTCTGCAGTTGTTCCAGGCTGGCCACTTCGAAGGTTTGCAGCACCACGCGGCCCTTGCCCTGGCCGACACCGGTGTTGCTCTTGCCCAGCTTGGAGCCGGCGGAGCTCAACCAGCCCTTGTCCAGCAGCTTGTTTTTCAGGTCGGCCTCGATGCCCGGAAATAGCTTGGGCTCCTTGGTTTCGATGTAAAGGCCGGGTTTGTGCTGGGGATTGCCTTCGGCGATTTTGATGATGTCATCCAGGCTCTGGATTTTCAGGCCGACGAAACCTGAGCGCGCGCGGTCAGGGTAGGCGGCGTTGAACCAGCTGCCGGCGTCGAGGGTTTGCAGTTCTTTCCAGGTGAATTCGTTGGCCGGCGCGTCTTTGCGCTCGGGAAACTTGGTCGCCACGTCGGTGGTGCGTTGCAGGTTGTTGTCGTGCAGGGCGAACAATACGCCGTCCTTGCTGCGCTGCAGATCCAACTCCAGGTAGTCGGCGCCCAGATCGCGCGCGACCTTGTAAGCGGCGGCGGTGGACTCGGGGGCGTCATAGGAGGCGCCGCGGTGGGCGATCACGGCAGGGTAGGGGATGCCTTCGTTTGTCGCCAATTCAGCCGGGCTGATCGGCTCGGCAGCCTGTGCGGGGCCAATGCCGAGCATCAGCGCCAGCAGCAAGGCACTGCCTAGGGTGGCGGGCACCGGGCTGTTGGTAAACGTGACGGGCATATGCGAAGTCCTTTCATGAAGGTGACTTTGAGAAGGTGTCCTTTTTAACAATTGATTGTGAAAGGCGCTATCACCAAACCGACATTAACGTGCGCGAGGGCCAATTTTGTGGGTTTTTTTGTGATCCGTTGCAGTACTCTTAGCCAGAACCGCCCCGCCAGAGGGCGGTATTTTCTGCCACGCGTGTAAACCATCTTTCCAGTCCCAGCGGGACTTTTCAGTGAGGTTTACCATGCGCATTACATCCGAGCTTATCTGCCAGGCCGCCGACCAACTCCACGGCTTCGTTGGCCTGAACCGCAAGACCGGCCAGTACATCGTGCGTTTCAGCGAAGATGCCTTCGGCATGGACGTAGCCGATGACGGCATCATTCCCACGGCCGAGTTCGTCTGGGTACCGGCTGCCGACCACACCATGATCCTGTCGCGAGCGCGCATTCAGTTACTGCTGGAGCAGCATATTGATGATCGCCTCAACATCAGCGAACCGTTGCGGGTGTATATGCGCAAGGTCGAGATCCCGCAGATCAGTGCGTTGCGCAGTTTGGTCAGCTAGACCTGCACCTTTTTCCATCACATGAACCTGTAGGAGCGAGCTTGCTCGCGAAAAACTTGCAGGCGCGGCGTCCATCCCGTGTGCACGCGTTATCGTTGACATTTTTAGCGAGCAAGCTCGCTCCTGCAGGGGCCGATATTTCATGTTGGGAATGTGTAGTCCCGTTCCACTTTGCATACCCGAGTTTGAAACGCTGTGTACCAGAGGGAGCGCCCTTGCTCGCGCACTTGCCGATGCTCGGCCTGCTGTTTCCAGGCCAGGATCGCCGCTTCGCTGCTCCAATAGGACACGGTGATCCCCAGGCCATCTTCCCGCGCCGATTCCACGCCGAGAAATCCAGGCTGTTCACGCGCCAGTTCCAGCATGCGTGTGGCGGCCTGACCGTAGCCCTGATCGCCATCGGCGCGCAGTGAGCTGAAAATTACCGCGTAGTAAGGTGGCGCTGGTGTCTTGGCGATCATGCCGAGGCCTCCCGGCACGCCTTGAGCAGGGCAATCGCCAGCGGTGGCGTGGTGCCTTTGAGGGCGGCGCGTTCGGGTTGGAACAGGGTGGCGACGAAAAAAGGGTGGCTTAGCAGCTCCATTGCGCGAAGGTCGCCAGCAGCGTCACGGCCACTGGCAATCATCTCTCCTTCGAGCAATGCGTGAGCGAACTGCGGATTGATACCGTAGCGGCAAC
>NZ_JASLAW010000251.1 GCF_030147005.1 Pseudomonas sp. | reverse complement strand
ATGCGGTGTATCAGTCACCTATGTATCGACTGACACCCTGCATTCGCAAGCAAGCCCGCTCCCACATTTTTTAACTGTGTATACCCTCGTTTCAGTGGCCCGAAGCCTCCGGCCCCGCCTTGGCCCCGAACGGCGGCTTGGCCAGCCAAACCAGCAACATCAAGCCCATGAACATCCACCCCAGCAACGTGAAGTAATCCACCGTGGACATCATGTACGCCTGGCTGGTGAGGATCTGGTCCAGTTGCGCATACGCCTTGTGCCCGGCTCCACCGAGCGCCTGCACGGCATCGCGGGTTGCCGAGTCATAGGTGGTCATGTTCTCGCTCATGTAGGCATGGTGCTGGTCGGCCCGGCGGATCCAGATCCAGGTGGTCAGCGAGGCGGCAAAGCTGCCGCCCAGCGTGCGCAGGAACGTCGCAAGGCCTGCGCCGTCGGCAATCTGGTGCGGCGGCAGGTCGGACATCAGGATGCTCAAGGTGGGCATGAAGAACAGCGCCACGCCGATGCCCATGAACAGCTGCACCATGGCGATGTGAGTGAAGTCCACCTCATTGGTGAAGCCGGCTCGCATAAAGCAGCTCAAGCCAATCGCCAGGAACGCCAGGCCTGCCAGCAGGCGCAGGTCGAACTTGTGCGCGTACTTGCCCACGAACGGCGACATCAGCACCGGCAGGATTCCGATTGGCGCTACCGCCAGCCCGGCCCAGGTCGCGGTGTAGCCCATCTGAGTCTGCAGCCACTGCGGCAGGATCAGGTTGATACCGAAAAAGCCCGCATAGCCGAGGATCAGCACGATGGTGCCGATGCGGAAGTTGCGGTAAGCGAACAAGCGCAGGTTCACCACCGGGTGCTTGTCGGTCATCTCCCAGATGACGAACACCGCCAGGGCAATCGCCGAGATCACCGCACCGATAATGATGAAGTTGGACTCGAACCAGTCCAGGTCATTGCCCTTGTCGAGGATGATCTGCAACGCGCCGACACCGACGATCAGGCTCAACAACCCCACGTAGTCCATCGGCTGGTAGCTGGTGACCACCGGACGCTTCTTCAACTGCGCGCGCACCACCATCACCGCAAAGATGCCGATGGGCACGTTAATGAAGAAAATCCACGGCCAGCTGTAGCTGTCGGTGATCCAGCCGCCGAGAATCGGCCCGGCAATCGGCGCCACCACCGTGACCATCGCCAGCAGCGCCAGGGCCATGCCGCGCTTGGCCGGTGGGTAGACCGCGATCAGCAGCGTCTGGGTCATCGGGTACAACGGCCCCGCCACCAGCCCCTGCAGCACGCGAAAGCCGATCAACTCAGGCATCGAGGTGGAAATACCGCACAGGAACGACGCCAGCACAAACAGCACGGTTGCCCACAGAAACAGCTTCACCTCGCCGAAGCGCCGGCTCAACCAACCGGTGAGCGGCAAGGCAATGGCGTTGCTCACCGCAAACGAAGTAATGACCCAGGTGCCCTGCTCCGAACTTACGCCCAGGTTGCCGGAAATCGTCGGCAGCGCCACGTTGGCGATGGTGGTGTCGAGCACCTGCATGAAGGTCGCCAGCGACAGCCCGATAGTGGCCATCAACAGGCTGGGTGGCGTGAACGAGGCGTTATTGCTCATCAGCGTTGCGCAGCCTTGGGAGCGGCGACGCTGTTGTCATGGATCAACTGATTGATCATGGCATCGGCCTCGGCCAATTGGCGGTCATACACGTTGGTGGTGAACGACGCCTGCTGCGGCGCCTGTTGCGCCAGGACCGGGCCGCTCTGGTCGTGCAAGTCCACATTGACCACGGTGCTCAAGCCGACTCGCAACGGGTGTTTGGCCAGCTCTTGGGCGTTGATGTGGATGCGTACCGGCACGCGCTGCACGATCTTGATCCAGTTGCCGGTGGCGTTCTGCGCGGGCAGCAAGGCAAACGCGCTGCCGGTGCCGGCGCCAAGGCTGTCGACGGTGCCGCTGTACTTCACATCACTGCCGTAAATGTCGGATTCGATGTCCACCGGCTGGCCGATGCGCATGTCGCGCAGTTGGGTTTCCTTGAAGTTGGCATCGATCCACAACTGGTCCAGCGGGATCACTGCCATCAGCGCGGTACCCGGCTGGACGCGCTGGCCCAGTTGCACGGTGCGCTTGGCCACATAACCGGTGACCGGTGCAATCAAGGTGCTGCGAGCATTGGTCAGGTACGCCTGGCGCAGTTGCGCGGCGGCGGCCAGCACATCCGGGTGGGACGAAACCACCGTGTCATCCACCAGAGCGTTGGAGGTTTTGAGCTGCTGCTCAAGGTTGGTCAAGGCGTTCCGGGCTGCGGTCAGGCTGTCACGGGCGTGGGACAACTCCTCCTGGGAAATCGCCCCGCCCTGGGCCAGGGTCTTGCGGCGGTTGTAGTTGTCCTGGGCAGTCTGCACGTCGGCCTTCTGCGCATTGACCTGGGCTTTCATGCCATCGACGTTGCTGTACAAGCCTCGCACCTGGCGCACGGTGCGGGCCAGGTTGGCCTGGGCACTTTGCAGCCCGACAGCGGCGTCGTTGGGGTCGAAGTTGACCAGCACCTGGCCTTCGTGGACGAGGTCGCCATCGTCGGCGCCGATGCTGACCACGGTACCGGTGACCAGCGGGGTGATTTCCACCACGTTGCCGTTCACGTAGGCGTCATCGGTGCTTTCGTTGAAGCGCCCGTACAACTCGTACCAGGCCCATACGCCGACGGCACCGAGGATGACGATCAGTGCCAGGCCGATCAGCATGAGTTTGCGTTTGCGCGGGTTGTTGTCTTTGGGTTGTTCAGTTGCGTTAGTGTTTTCGGCAGTGGCCATGACAAATACCTCAAATTATTCCGTGCGTGTAGCCGGGGTGGTCGCGGCCGCGTTGTCGGCGTTGAACCCGCCACCCAGGGCCTGCATCAATTGAATCGACAGATCGATCTGCGCAGCATTCAAGGCCGCCAACTGACGTTGGGCCTGCAGCAATTGCTGCTCGATGCTGAGCACATCCAGGTAATTACCGATGCCGGAGCTGTAGCGCTGAACCCCGGTGTCGTAGGACTGTTGGGCGATGTCGGCGGCGTGTTGCTGCGCCTGGATCTGCCGCCCGGTGTCGCGCAGTTGCGACAGGGTGGTGCCGATATCACCCAGGGCTTGCACCAGGGTTTTGTTGTACTGAGCCACCGCCAAATCGTAATCGGCGTCGCGGGCATCGAGGTCGGCGCGCAGACGACCACCGTCGAAGATCGGCAGCGAAATCGTCGGTGCAACGTTGAAGAAGCGGCTGGCCGAACCGAACATGGCGTCCCCCAGCAACGATTCGGCGCCGGCGCTCGCGCTCAGGTTGAGGTTGGGGTAGAAGCGGGTCTTGCTGGCGGCGATGTCCTTGCTCGCGGCTTCCACCCGCCAACGTGCGGCGACCAGGTCCGGGCGTCGACCGAGCAGTTCGGCGGGCAGCACCGAGGGCACGGCGACCGCCGTGGGCTTCAATACATTCGGGCGAGCCAGTTCGTTGCCACGGTCCGGGCCTTTGCCGAGCAATACGGCCAGGGCGATTTTCGCGCTTTGCAGTTGTTTTTCCGCATCGATCAACTGCGACTGGGAGCTCGCTTCCAGGCTTTCGGTTTGCTGGTACTGATATTGGCTGTCGATACCGGAACTCAGGCGGCGCTTGCTCAGGTCAAGCATTTGGCGGGTGCGCTTGAGGTCTTCGGTAGCCAGGTCACGCACGATATGCGCCTGGCCCAGATCGCTGTAAGCCTTGGCCACGTTGGCGGCCAGGGTCAGGCGCGCGGCCTGCTGGTCGACTTCGGCGGCGCGGGCCTGGCCCAGGGCGGCCTCCCAGGCTGCGCGTTGGCCGCCCCACAGGTCGAAGTTGTAATTGAAGCTGGCGCCTATGTTAAGCACCGTCGAATAAGCATCGCCCTCCCCGCGTGGGTCTTGATCCCTGGCCAGCCGCGAACGGCTGACACCGGCGCTGGCATCCACGGTGGGCATGCGGGCGGCGTTGGCGGCATAGGCAGCGGCTTGGGCCTGATGCGCGCGGGCACTGGCGACTTGCATGTCGGGGCTGTGTTGCAGGGCTTCCTGGACCAGGCCATCGAGCTGGGGGTCGCCGAGGCTTTGCCACCAGTCGGCGGCAGGCCATGCGGCGTTGGACAGCGTCACGCCGCTCAGGGATTTGCCGGTTTGCAGGGTATTGGCGTCGAGGCGTTTGCCCTGGGTATCAAGGCCACTGTAGTTGGCGCAACCGGCCAACGTCATCGCCATCAGCACCAGGCTGAATGCGCGTGTGTTCATCAATGACCTACCCGCTGAAGGGTGATGGCATCACCCGCAGCTATCAGAATTTTCTTGAGGATCCGTTCCAGGGTTTCCAGCTCGCCCGGCTCGAGTGAACCGGCCAGTTGGTTGAGGGCCTGGGCGCCAATGTGCGGCAGCATATCCGCCAGGCGCTGGCCGTCGGCGGTCAGTACCAACTGCACCTGGCGGCGGTCCAGTTCGGAGCGCTTGCGGCTGAGCAGTTGTTTTTGCTCCAGCCGGTCGAGCATGCGCGTCATCGAGCCGCTGTCCAGGGACAGGTGGCGGCACAACTCGGCGGGGGTGTCGACGCCGAATTGCGCCATGATGATCAACACCTTGAACTGCGCGGCAGTGATGCCGTGGGGTTCCATATGGGTGTCGATGATGCGGTCCTTGAGGATCGCAGCGCGGCCCAGCAGCAAGCCAAGGTGGCAGTTGTGGAAGTTTTCAGGGGTGAAGTGCGGCATCGGAAGTCACCTTATTACTGCCTAGGCAGTGAATGTGTGACGAGATATTACTGCTTAGGCAGCGAATGTCAAATGGAATAGTTAGGTTGCTTGCTAGTTGTTCAGCGTCTGAGTGATAAAACAAAGCGGAGAGGATGCAAGCGCCCGTGCCATCCAGTTACGAAGGAGCGCTCAATTGTGGCGAGGGAGCTTGCTCCCGCTGGGTCGCGAAGCGGCCCCAGAAAATGAGGACTGCTGCGCAGTACAGCGGGAGCAAGCTCCCTCGCCACAGGTTGCTCGGTGTCCGCTCCAGCCCCTCCCACATGCTGGAGTGAGTGAGCCTTAGAAGTCGCGCTTGTAGAAAATATCCAACGAACTGGCCACACCCGTGGCCACTTCCAGGTACACCTTCTTGCTCAGCAGGTAGCGCAACGCAATGGTGTTGGCCGGCTCGAACACCCCTACTCCGTAACGCAGGCTGAGTTTCTCGTTGATCTTGCCGCTGGCCACCACCGCCGTGTTGTTGCCACTGCCTTGGGTATCCAGGTCGAAGTCCTGGATGCCCAGTTTGTTGGCGATGTCCGAGGTGACCCCGGCGCTGCCCATCAGGCCCAGGCCCAGGGCGGCTTCGGCGAGCATGTTGTTGTCTTCACCGTTGTTGGTGCGCGAACGCCCCAGCACCAGATAGGACAGCGCGTCCTCCTGAGCCATGGCGGGCTCGGAGAAGATCTGCGTGGTCGGTTGCTCGGCACTGCCGCTCAAACGAATGCCGGCCGTGACCGTCCGGGAGGACTCGGTGGTCACGCGTACAGCCTCGATGTCCAGGAACGGTTGATCCAACGGCCCGGCGAACAACAGGCGCGCGCGGCGTACGTTCAGGCGCTGGCCGTAGGCACGGTAACGGCCGTCGTTGAGCCACAGCTCGCCACGGGTGTCCATGTTGTCGCCGATATGCACGTGGCCCTGCACTTTGGCGGTGAGGCCGAAGCCGGCGAAGTTGAGTTGGTCCTCGCCCACCTCTACGTCGATATCCATGGCCATGGCCATCGGCGGTTTGCCCTCTTCGGTCTGGCTGCCGACGATCACCGTGTCGTCGGACACCTTGACAGTGGATGGCGGCAACTCGCGCACGGTGATATCGCCGCGCGGGATGTGCACCTTGCCGGCAATCGCCAGCTTGTCGTCCTTGAGGCTGATTTTCAGGTCGGGCGCCACTTCTAATACGGCATAGGGCTCGACCGTCACGGGCAGTTGCGAGCCCTTGAGGCTCAGGTCGACCACAAGAGCGCGGCTCCAATCGATCTGGCCCCGCAGGCTGCCCTGCCCGGCCTTGCCGCTGCGCCAGGCGCCGTCGAGCTGCACGCTTTCGCCGGCAATCAGGGCCTGCACATTGAGGCCCTCCAGGCTCACGGGCAATTCCGGACCGGACACTTCGCCATCCACCAGATTGACGCTGCCGTTGACCAGGGGCGCGAGCAAGCCGCCGGAAATCCGCCCGTTGCCATTGAGCTTGCCGCTGAGTTTTTCCACCATCGGCACGAACGGTCGTGCCACCGCCAGGTCCAGCCCGGTGAGGCTGAAATTGCCGGTGATCGGCTTGCTGGCCGGCAGCGGATTGATCTGCGCCTGCAACAGCAGCTCGCCGAGCTTGCCGCCACGGAAGTTCAACCGGGTGTCGATGCGTTTGGGGTTGAGGGTGGCTTCCAGCTTGAGGGTGTCGTAGGGGAAATCCAGCCACTGGCCCTTGTCGCGCACGCGCAGGTTGCCGCCACCGGCGTCCACCGACACCACGCCTTTGGGGCCGCCGGCCGGCAGATCAAGTTGCACGTCGGCGTTGAGCTTGCCCTGCCAGGCGAAATCTTTGGGCATGAATGCCGCGAGGCTGTCGATAGGGAATTGCTTGAGGTGGTAACGCAGCTTCGGCTCCGGCATCAGGCGTTGGTCTTCGCCACACAGGCTGGCGCCACCGGACACCCAGCAGTGGGCAGCGAAGGTGAGTTTGCCATCGGCCAGGCGCTCGATTTTCGCCGGGGCTTGCAGCCTCCAGTCCTGGCCACCGGCTTGTACGTCACCACTGGCCAGGCGCCCACGCCAGTTGCCTTTGTCGAGGTTGCCGTCCAAGGCCAGGGCCAGCTTGACCAAAGGGCCGGCCAGAGCCAGCTGGACCTTCTGGTTCTTGATATCGCCCTGAGCGCTGGCCGAAAGCGTGCCAACCTGGGTCTCCCCGCTTTGGATGCCGCTGCCCTTGAGGTCGATTTTCGCGCGCTGGGCGCTGTCCAGCGTGGCATCGAGGTTCAGGCTTTGCAGGCGGTTATCGGCGAACGCCAGCTGCTGGCCCTTGAGGTCGAGTTTGCCTTGGGGCGCCTGCAAGGTACCGGCCACATCGAGGCGACCATTGACCTGCCCGCGCAGTTGCGGCCAGAGCTGGGCCAGGCGCGCCAGCTTGATATCGATCTGCCCGGCCAAGCGTTGCTGCAGGCTGCCGCTGCCGTTGATGCGATTGTCGCCCAGGCGGATGTCCAGGTTGGCGAGCGTCCATTGTTGCCCCGCGCCTTCGGCCTTGGCCGCGAGCACGGCGGTTTGACCGCGCAGACGACCCTTTAGGTCGAGGTCGGCGTTGAGCTTGATCTGCTCGTTCTTGAATTCGCCTTTGCTGCGCAGCGGCCCGGCCAGGGTGCCGGGTAATTCGGCGACCCAATACGCCGGGTTCAACGCCGACAGATCCAGCGCAGTGTCCCAGGCGAGGCCGTCCGCAAATTGCACCGTCAGATGGCCTTCGGCTTTACCTTGACCGGCGGTCAGCTTGAGTTCAGGCAGGAAGATTTGCTTGAGGTCGCCACTGAACGGCGTGACCACGTTGAACTTGCCGGCCGGGCCATCGAGATCGGCCTTCAGGTTGCCCAGGTAGTTGCCATCTTTATAGGAAATTTCACCGTTGAAAGCGCGCAAGGCCACCTGCGGTTCGTCGATCAGCGGATAGAGGCGATGCCAGGGGAAATCCAGCCAATCGAGCTTGGCGTCGGCGCTGAAGCCTTGTTGCCAGTCCAGGTTGGCGCTGAGCTTGAGGCTTTGTCGGGCGCCGGCGTTCAGGTCCAGGCCGGCGATCTGCGCGCCCTTGGCGTCAACCTTGCCGTTGAGCAGCAAATTCACCGGGCCTTTTTCTGCCGGCAGCAGCGCTTTGCCCAGCAGTTGGTAACCGTTTTTCAGATCGCCCTTGGCGCTCAGGTCCAATTGATTGAGTTGCAAGGTGTCAGGCAGATCGGCGCTGGGCTTGAAGGCGTCAGCGGTGATGTGCAACTGGGCCGGCAGGTTGTCCGCCAGCGGCTGCAACTCGCCACTGAGCTTGGCCGGCAGGTAGCCACTGCTGTCAGCGTCGAGCTTGAGTGTCTTGAGCAGGTCACCTTCGACCTTGAGGGCAACCGCCCAGGGTGCGCCGCCCGGTGCATAAGGCAGGCTGAGATTACCGCTGGCGGTCAAAGGCCAGTCGCCGACAGGTTGCAGCAGGCCGGACAAGTCCAGCACCAGACCGCCCCTTTGCAGGTGCACCGCGTCAATCTGCATGCCTTCGGCGGTCCAGTGCGCGGCCAATTGCAAGCCCTTGAGCTCTTCACTGCCGTTAAACAGCAACGTACCGACGCGAACCTCGCCCAACTGAACGGCAAGCGGCAGGTTCAGGTCGGGCAACGCGATGGGCCCGCTGCTGCTCTCTTCGGCGCTGGGCGGAAATTGCAGGCTGACCTGCTCCACGTCCAACTGATCGATGCAGAGGGTCATGCGCAGCAGGCACGCGGGCGACCAGGCAAATGTCGGCGCATTCAGCTCGACGCGGCTGCTGCCTTGCGCCCATATCAGCTGGTCGGCACTCCATTGGCCGCCCAGTCGACCCTGAAAGTTCGCTACGCTCAAGCCCGGCACTTGGCCCAAGGCCCAACGGCTGCCCGCTTGAGTGCCCAATACCGACCACAGCGCCAACACCACCACGGCGAGGATGGCAATCAATGCCAGCCCCGCTATTTTCAAACCACGTCTCACAGCTCAGGCCCCATGGAAAAGTGCAATCGAATGCCGCCCGGGTCTTCCAGGGCATGGGCCAGGTCGAGGCGGATCGGGCCAACGGGCGAGACCCAGCGCACCCCGACGCCCACACCGGTTTTCAGGCTGGGCATGTCCAGGGTATTGAACGAGTTGCCCTGGTCGATAAAGGTGGCGATCCGCCATTTATCGGCAATGGAATATTGGTACTCCGCGCTCAGGGCCACCATATAACGGCCGCCGATGCGATCGCCCCGATCGTTTTCCGGTGACAGGGTCTGGTATTCATAACCCCGTACGCTCTGGTCGCCACCGGCAAAGAAACGCAGCGACGGCGGCACGGACTTGTAGCCGTTGGTGGCGCTGCCGCCCAATTGCGCGCGGCCCAGGAACCGGTGGTTATCCCACAGGGTGGTCAAGCCTTTGATGGTGGCGGTGCCGTACAGCAGATTAGTGTCGGAGCCAAGCCCTTCCTTGGCGACCTTGCTGTCGAACATCAGGCGATAGCCGTTGTGCGGATCGATACGATTGTCGCTGCGCAGGTAGGAATAGCTGATCCCCGGCATCACCAGGTTACTCATGCCCGAGTCATTGCCCAGGAGGTACTCTTCACGCTGGTATTTAAGTGAGATGACCCGCGTCCAGCCACTGGGTAACTTGCTGTGCCATTCGGGGCCGAGGGTGAGCAGCTTGCTCAAGGTGTCGGTGTTGGCAAGCTCTTCATTCTGGTAACCGCCGGCAAAGCGCAATTTGTCGGTGAGCGGTGGGTCGAGCGGGATGTCATACCACAGGCCAACGTTCTGCCGCGGCGCCGAGAGCTCGGCCTCCCAGCCATAACTGTGGCCCTGGGGGTTGACCCAGTGGCGCGTCCAGTTGGCCCTGCCCCGCGGGCCGACGTCAGTCGAATAGCCCAGGCCCAGGCCCATGGTGCGCGGCTTGCGAGTATCGAGCTGTACAGCCACCGGAATCACGTCGTTGGTCGAAGCGGCGGGGCTGGCGTCCACGCGCACGCTTTCGAAGAAACCACTGGCTTGCAGGTTCTGGTTGAGTTCGGCGATCAGTTCGGAGTCGTAAGGTGTGCCACCTTCAAAGGGCACCATGCGTTGCAGCAATTCTTCATCGAATGGCGTGTCGCCGGTAAAGCTGACCTTGCCCATGCTGTAGCGCGGGCCGCTGTCGTACACCAGCTCGATATCGGCTACGCCCGCCTGGGGGTCTACAGAGAGTTTTTGACGGGTAAAGCGCCCGCTGAAAAAGCCGTAGCGCGACGCCTGGTTCTGGATCAGGCGCTTGGCATCGTCGTAATGACCGTGATTGAGCACCGCGCCCGGTTTGAGGTCGTCACTGGCAGGCACGCGAAACCCCTTGAGGCTCGCCGCCGGGCCATCGACCCGCAGGGTGACGTTGCGCAAGTGCACCGGCTCGCCTGGGTCGATGGTCAGGATCAGGCGCGGGTTCTTGCCACCCTTCACATCGCTGGCGATCCGGGGCTGATAGAAGCCCAGCGCCTGGGCCGCTTTGCGCGCCTGTTCTTCGGCGCCACGGCTGAAGCGCAGCAACGCTGCTTCATCACGATCGCCCACCCCGCCGATGTAGCCTTCGATGTTGGCTTTCAGCGCGTCGTTTGAGGGCTTGATGCGCACGTCCAATTCGCTTTGCGCCAATGCGCCGCAGCTTGTGAACAGCAGAATCAAGCCGCTGGTAAATCTTCCTGGAAACTTCATAGGCGCGGATGCTACACGAGCGAGAGAGGATCTTTGAACTCAGATTTATCTGAATAAATCTGTCTCAAACCGTTGCAGCACGTAACGCCTGGGGCTTGGGATGAAAAAACACGTGCTCCAGAACCGGTCCTACAGCAATTTCACCGATTTCCTCGTAGCCCTGGCGTTTATAAAAGTCCAGGTAACGGGAATTGCCCGTGTCGAGCACCACACCCGATGAATGAGGGTCTTCGGCGCACCAGTTGTGCACCGCTTCGAGCAATTGCTCGCCGTAGTGGTGGCCTTGAAACTGCGGATGAACGCCCAGCAATGGCAACACATGCACCGACTCGCTGGGCAGGCACGCCAGCACGGCCTGATGGTATTCAAGGTAACGCCGCGTGCCGCGCACGCCGGTGCTCAGCCACATGCGGATCTGCCAGGCCCAGCTCTCGGTGATGCCCAGGCGTCGCTGCGGCGGCGCGATAAGGGCGATGCCGATCAAGCGGTCGTTGATGAACAAGCCGATGGCCGGAAGCTTCTGGAAAAAATGCTGCTTGACCAGCTCCCGCACAGTGGCGCGTACCCGCTGTTCATAGCCGGGCCGCTCGGCTTCGAAGATGTAGGCGAAGGTCGGTTCGTGACGGTAGGCCTGGTACAACAGGGAACGCGCTTCGCGGGAATAACCGCTATTGAGCACGCGAATGTCGGCAGCGGCCGTCGAAGTGTCAGGCATAACAGTCAATCTCCTGGACGCCACTCAAAAAGATGGCGTTCTTATGGGTACGAACCTGCGCGGCTCCAGTCGTTCCCAGACATTAGCAGCGCATGTGTCCTACCGCCACGCTGGCCCCCATCCGACTTGTCGGCTAGCATCGCCCTTTTGCCAGACTGGACTGCCGACCATGAAAATCGTCTCCTTCAATATCAACGGGCTGCGTGCCCGCCCTCATCAGCTGGCGGCGCTGATTGAAAAGCATCAACCGGATGTCATTGGCTTGCAGGAAACCAAGGTCCACGACGACCAATTCCCGCTGGCCGAAGTCCAGGCGCTGGGCTATCACGTTTATTACCACGGCCAGAAAGGCCACTACGGTGTGGCCCTGCTCTCGCGCAAGGAAGCGTTGAGCGTGCACAAAGGTTTTGCCACCGATGAAGAGGACGCCCAGCGCCGTTTCATCTGGGGCACCTTCGCCGACGAGAACGGCAACCCGGTCATCATCATGAACGGCTACTTCCCCCAGGGCGAAAGCCGCGACCATCCCATCAAATTCCCAGCCAAACAACGCTTCTATGAAGACTTGCAACAACTGCTGGAAAGCCGGTTCAGCAATGACCAGGCGCTGGTAGTGATGGGCGACGTGAATATTTCCCCACAGGACTGCGACATCGGCATCGGCGCCGACAACGCCAAACGCTGGCTGAAAACCGGCAAGTGCAGCTTCCTGCCGGAAGAGCGCGAATGGATGGCCCGCCTGAAAAACTGGGGCTTGGTGGACAGCTTCCGTCACTTGAACCCCGAGGTGACCGACCGCTTCAGCTGGTTCGATTACCGCAGCCGTGGCTTTGAGGATGAGCCCAAGCGCGGGCTGCGCATCGACGTGATCATGGCGTCCAATGGCTTGCTCTCACGGGTCAAGGATGCCGGCGTCGATTATGATTTGCGGGCCTTGGAAAAGCCCTCGGACCATGCGCCGATATGGCTTGAGCTGAGCTGATTTTCCTGAATCCTCAAGTGTGGGAGGAGGCTAGCGCTAACGCGGTCAGTTAAGAAAGAGTGCTGTACCGTCGTGAGGGAGCTTGCTCACGCCGGGTCGCGAAGCGGCCCTGGAAAAAAGGGGACCGCTACGCAGCCCAGCGGGGGCAAGCTCCCTCGCCACAGGTCACCGGTTGTCCGGCCTAGCGCTTCACTGACCGGCATTAGGGCAAGCTCCCCCACATTCTTGACCTATCGAGTGTCAGTCATATTGCTGCAATCCAACTGACTTAATCTCGCGGCACTTCCTTTGGCGCAAAAAGGTGCCGGCATGAGGCTGCGCGTTCTGTTACTGCTGACCCTGTTCCCTTTCTTCGCTGTGTCCGCTGCGCTCCCCCTTCCGGATCAAGGCCCGGCATTGCGCATCCAGGGTTCCAACACCATCGGCGCGGGTTTGGGCCCGGCCTTGGTGAAGGGGTTGATGGAGCGCCAGGGTTTGCAAGGCGTGTACATTGAACCCGCCGAGGGCGCCAATGAACAGCGCGTGATCGGCACGACCCGTCAGGGTAAAACCGTGAGCATCGACGTAGCCGCCCATGGTTCCAGTACAGGATTTGCCGCGCTGAAAAATAACAGCGCCGACCTCGCCGCGTCGTCGCGTCCGATCAAAGACAACGAACTGGTCGACCTGGAAACCCTGGGCGACCTGAAAAGCCCCGAAGCCGAACAGGTGATCGCCATCGATGGCCTGGCAATCATCCTCAACCCCCGCAACCCGCTCAATACGCTGAACACCGCGCAACTGGCGAAGATCTTCAATGGCGAGATCAGCAGCTGGGAAGCACTGGGCGGCATTGGCGGAGCCATTCATGTGTACGCGCGGGACGATCAGTCCGGCACCTATGACACCTTCAAGGAGCTGGTGCTGAGCCGACGCGGCAAACCGCTGGCCGCGTCGGCACGGCGTTTTGAGTCCAGCGAAGCGCTGTCCGATGCGGTCAGCCAAGACCCTCAAGGCATCGGTTTCATCGGCCTGCCCTATGTACGCCAAGCCAAGGCAGTGGCCATTGTCGATGGCGACTCGCAAGCGATGTTGCCCCTCAACAGCCTGATCGCCACCGAGGATTACCCGCTGTCGCGGCGGCTGTACTTTTATCTGCCCCCGTCGTCGCATAACCTCTGGGCCAAAGCATTAGTGGACTTTGCCCAAAGCGGCCAAGGCCAGGCGATTGTGGCGGCCAACGGCTTTATCGCCCAGCACGTGCAGGCAATTAGCGTAGAACCGCGCGCCTCGATGCCCGAGGGTTATCAGGCGATCGTGCGCAACGCCCAGCGCTTGACGGTGAATTTTCGTTTCGAGGAAGGCAGCGCCAGCCTGGACAACAAGGCGCGCCAGGATTTGCAGCGGGTGGTGGCTTATATAAAAAGCCACGGCAAATTGCACAAGCAGGTGACGCTGGTGGGGTTTGGCGATGCCAAGAATGATCCCCAGCGGGCGGCCTTGCTCTCCAAGTTGCGGGCGATGGCAGTGCGCCGGGAGCTGGTGAAAAGCGGCGTGGTGCTGCGCGATATTCGCGGGTTTGGCGCGCAGATGCCGGTGGCGGCGAACACGGCGGATGAAGGGCGGATCAAGAATCGGCGGGTGGAGGTTTGGGTGTACTGAGCCGTCGGTTTCGTGGTGCGTCGACTGGCCTCGTCGCGGGCAAGCCCACATTCGACCGCTTTCCCCTGCTGGAAATCGGTCAAGTGTGGGAACGGGCTTGCTCGCGAATGCAGGCGGCGCGTTATTACTGCCCGCTGCGCATCAGCTCTTTGGGCACATACTTGCCAATCTCGAACTTGCCGATCGCCGCACGGTGCACTTCGTCCGGGCCGTCGGCCAGGCGCAAGGTGCGTTGCATGGCGTACATATAGGCCAGCGGGAAGTCATTGGAAACGCCGGCACCGCCGTGAATCTGGATCGCACGGTCGATAACCTTCAGCGCCACGTTCGGCGCGACCACTTTAATCTGGGCGATTTCGCTTTTTGCGACTTTATTGCCCACGGTGTCCATCATGTAGGCCGCTTTCAAAGTCAGCAGGCGCGCCATGTCGATTTCCATGCGCGAGTCGGCAATCTTGTCGATATTGCCCCCCAGGCGGGCCAGCGGTTTGCCGAATGCACTGCGGCTGACCGCGCGTTTGCACATCAATTCCAGCGCGCGCTCGGCCATGCCGATGGAGCGCATGCAGTGGTGGATACGGCCCGGGCCAAGCCGTCCCTGGGCGATCTCAAACCCACGGCCTTCACCCAGCAGTACGTTCTCGTAAGGCACGCGCACGTTGTCGAACAGCACTTCGGCGTGACCGTGGGGCGCGTCGTCGTAGCCGAACACCGGCAGCGGGCGCACGATTTTTACGCCCGGGGTGTCCACCGGCACCAGAATCATCGAATGCTGTTGATGGCGTGGCGCATCCGGGTTGCTCAGGCCCATGAAGATCAGGATCTTGCAGCGCGGGTCGCAGGCGCCGGAGGTCCACCACTTTTTGCCGTTGATCACCCATTCGTCGCCCTGGCGTTCGGCGCGGGCGGCCATGTTGGTGGCGTCCGAGGAGGCCACATCCGGTTCAGTCATGGCGAAGGCTGAACGAATCTCGCCGCGCAGCAGCGGTTCAAGCCAGCGCTGTTTCTGCTCTTCATTGGCGTAGCGCACCAGTACTTCCATGTTGCCGGTGTCGGGGGCGGAGCAGTTGAACGGCTCCGGGCCCAACAACGAGCGGCCCATGATTTCGGCCAGCGGCGCGTATTCGAGGTTGCTCAGACCGGCGCCCAGCTCAGACTCCGGCAGGAACAGGTTCCACAAGCCCTCGGCTTTAGCCTTGGCTTTGAGCTCATCCATGATGGCGGTGGGCTGCCAGCGGTCGCCTTCGCTGACCTGGCGTTCGAACACCGGCTCGGCCGGGTAGACGTAAGCGTCCATGAATGCGGTGACGCGTTCACGCAGTTCCTGAACCTTGGGCGAATAGGCGAAATCCATGAGCGGCTCCCTTCTTTGAGAGGTTGTTTAGGTCATGCAATCGATGCTAGAACAGCGCTCATAATTTACCTAGCCTATTCTCGGCGTGTATTAACATTCATCACCGATATATGATCGACGCCTGAGCACGTAAGAAAAATCGCCACCTAACAATAAGAGCGCAACCAAAATGAATCTGAGCAAGGTCGATCTCAACCTCTTTATCGTCTTCGACGCGATCTACACCGAAGCCAACCTGACCCGTGCCGGGCAGATTGTCGGCATCACCCAACCGGCGGTGTCCAACGCTCTGGCACGCCTGCGCGAGACGTTCAACGACCCGCTGTTCGTGCGCACCGCCCAAGGCATGGTGCCTACGCCGATGGCGCAGAACATTATCGGCCCGGTGCGCAACGCATTGTCGTTGCTGCGGGTTTCAGTGCAGGAGAGCCGGATCTTCAATCCGCAACAGGCGGCCAAGACCTATCGCATCAGCATGACCGACCTTACCGAAGCAGTGATATTGCCCCTGCTGTTCCAGCGCCTGCGCCGCCTGGCGCCGACGGTGGTCATCGAGAGTTTCTTGTCCAAACGCCGCGAAACCACCAAGGAGCTGGCCGCCGGGCGCCTGGATTTTGCCGTGGATGCCCCGCTCAACACCGACCCGCAGGTGCGCCACGTCAAGCTGATGGAAGACCGCTACGTGTGCGCCATGCGCAAGGGCCATCCGATGGCGGGCAAGGACAAATTCACCCTGGATGACTACCTGTCGCTGACCCATATCCATATTTCCAGCCGCCGCAACGGCCTGGGCCACGTTGACCTGGCGCTGGGCAAAATGGGCATCCAGCGCAAGATCGCCCTGCGCTCCCAGCACTATCTGATGGCGTCGCAAGTATTGCAGCAGACCGACATGGTCATGACCGTGCCCGAACGCTTTGCCCGCCGCCATGAGCTGCACTGGTTCAACCTGCCGGTCAATGATGTGCCGCCAGTGGAAACCCACCTGTACTGGCATGAAAGCACCGACCAGGACCCGGCCAACCGCTGGATGCGTGAGCAGATGATTGAGTTGTGCCAGCAGGTGACGGCCCATGAGAAGAAACTCGACAAGCTGCAAGCCTGAACCTGCCGCCCTTCCCTGCAGGAGCGAGCTTGCTCGCGAAGAACTTGAGCGCGCCGTTGGGTATCAGCCTTACCGCGTTATCGTTGACGTTTTTCGCGAGCAAGCTCGCTCCTACAGGAATTGATGGTTGACGCTTACGTCAACCTGCCATTAGCTTAGCACCAAGACTTTCTTGAGCGACGCCATGAGCACCACCTACAGCATCTCCGACCTTGCCCGCGAACTCGATATCACCACGCGTGCCATTCGCTTCTACGAGGAGCAAGGCCTGCTGGCCCCGGAACGCCGGGGCCAGGAACGCATTTACTCGGCACGGGACAAGGTCAGCCTCAAGCTGATTCTGCGCGGCAAGCGCATCGGCTTTTCCCTGGCCGAGTGCCGCGAGTTGATCGAACTCTACGACCCCACCAGCGGCAACCACATCCAACTCAACAGCATGCTCGCAAAGATCGCCGAGCGCCGTGAGCAGCTTGAGCAGCAGCTGCTGGATATCGAACAGATGAAGCTGGAACTGGACACCGCCGAAGAGCGTTGCACCCAGGCCCTGGCACATACCATGCGCCAGGCCGGCCATTGACCAGAAGGTAACCGCCATGTCCCTCCCCTCACACGTACGCCTGGTCGAAGTCGGCCCGCGCGACGGTTTGCAGAACGAAGCCCAGCCGATCAGCGTGGCCGACAAGGTCCGGTTGGTCGACGCCTTGAGCAGCGCCGGCTTGAGCTATATAGAGGTCGGCAGTTTCGTGTCGCCCAAATGGGTGCCGCAGATGGCCGGGTCCGCCGAGGTGTTTGCGCAGATCCAGCGCAAGCCTGGCGTGACCTATGGTGCGCTGGCGCCGAACCTGCGCGGCTTTGAGGATGCACTGGCGGCCGGGGTCAAGGAAGTCGCGGTATTTGCCGCGGCGTCCGAGGCGTTCTCCCAGCGCAATATCAACTGTTCCATCAGCGAGAGCCTGGAGCGCTTTGCACCGATCATGGCGGCGGCGCAGCAGCACGGGGTCAGCGTGCGCGGGTATGTGTCGTGTGTGTTGGGTTGCCCGTATGAGGGCGACATCGCCGCGCAACAGGTGGCGGCTGTCGCTCGCGAGTTGTACGCCATGGGCTGCTATGAAGTGTCCCTGGGCGACACCATCGGCACCGGCACGGCGGGCGCGACCCGGCGGTTGTTCGAGGTGGTCGGCGCACAGGTGCCGCGCGCCAAACTCGCGGGGCACTTCCATGACACCTACGGCCAGGCGATCGCCAATATCTACGCCAGCCTGCTGGAAGGCATCCAGGTGTTCGACAGCTCTATCGCGGGCCTCGGCGGCTGCCCTTATGCCAAGGGCGCGAGCGGTAACGTTGCCACCGAAGATGTGGTGTACCTGCTCAATGGGCTGGGGATCGAGACGGGCATCGACCTGGAGCGATTGATTGGTGCGGGCCAGCAGATCAGCCAGGTACTGGGGCGGGCGACCGGATCGCGTGTGGCGAAGGCGCGTAACGCCGGTTGAGTAGCACAGCTGTGACAATGTGTTACCGCGCACCGGCATAGCGGGTAACGCGGGAACATAATTCACTGCACCTTTTGAAAGACATGGCCTGCAAAAAAATCAAACCCTTGATTTCTAAGCACTTTAAAAACTTGGCATGGCTTCTGCTATGTCTATTGCATAACAAGAATAAAAAGCGCCAAACCTAATAAAAATAAGACGAAACGACTCTGACATAACAAAAACAACACGGCAGAGACGCAGCTAACAGATTTTTTTGAAGAAGATGTGCTTTGCAGGGTACGGCATGCCGAAACCCGCAACCGGTAGAGAAAAATAAAACTACCTCAGGTAGCTACCCACTGGTTGGATCGTTTACGAAGAAGCAGATTAGCGTTCAAAAAAATACGTTTGCTCTTGGCCCCGGATGGGGGTCGCCAAAACAGCGGTAAAGGGTAACGGTTGCCAAAAACAACAACAGACCGCCCCTCAATAATAAAAAAAGAGCACGCAACGACAAATTAAAGGGGACCTTCGGGTCCCCTTTGTGCTTTCCGGGTTTCGGCCATTGGCTGTTACTCCACCATTGAATGTGGGCGCTGGCTTGACTGCGATAGCGGTCAGTCAGGCAGGCCATCTGTGCCTGAGACGCCGCCGTCGCTGGCAAGCCAGCTCCCATATGGGTTGGCGTTGTCAGCGCGACTTGAGTTCTTCAATCGAAATCTCGCGCATGCGGAATTTCTGGATCTTGCCCGTCACCGTCATCGGAAACGCGTCCACGAACTTGAAGTGCCTTGGCGTCTTGAAGTGGGCGATGCGGCCCTTGCACCAGGTTTGCAACTCCAACTCGTTCGCCACATGGCCGGGGTGGAATTTGATCCAGGCGACAATTTCTTCACCATAGCGATCATCGGGAATGCCGATGACTTGCACGTCGGCCACCGCGGGGTGGGTGAAGAAGAACTCTTCAAGCTCCCTGGGATACACATTTTCGCCACCGCGAATGATCATGTCCTTGTTACGCCCGGCGATGCACACATAGCCGTGTTCGTCCATGGTCGCCAGGTCGCCCGTGTGCATCCAGCCCTGCTCGTCGATGGCATCGCGGGTGCCCTCGGGGTTGTTCCAGTAGCCGAGCATCACGCTGTAACCGCGCGTGCAAAGTTCGCCTATCTCACCACGCGGCACCGTGTTGCCGTTACCGTCGATAATCTTGTTTTCCAACTGCGGCTGGGTGCGGCCTACGGTGGTCACGCGGCGTTCCAGGTCGTCATCGGCGCCGGTCTGCAACGAAACCGGGCTGGTTTCGGTCATGCCATAGGCTATCTGCACTTCGCTCATGTGCAGCTCGCCGATGACCCGGCGCATCACCTCGATCGGGCAGGTCGACCCGGCCATGATTCCGGTACGCAGGCTGGATAACTCGAATTCGCCGAGGCGTGGGTGATCGAGCAGCGCAATAAACATCGTCGGCACGCCGTACAAACCCGTGGCGCGCTCTTCGGCGACGGCGGTGAGCGTGAGCAGCGGGTCGAAGCCGTCATTGGGGTAGATCATGGTGGTGCCGTGGGTGATGCAGCCGAGGTTGCCCATCACCATGCCAAAGCAGTGATACAACGGCACCGGGATCACCAGGCGGTCCTGGGCAGTCAGGCCAAGGCTTTGGCCGACCATGTAGCCGTTATTGAGAATATTGTGGTGACTGAGGGTGGCGCCCTTGGGGAAGCCGGTGGTGCCGGAGGTGTACTGGATATTGACGGGTTGGTCGAAGTGCAGGCTGGCTTGGCGAGCCTGTAATTGCTCAAGTGGGACCAGCGCTGCCAACGCCGACAGTTGTGACCAGGGCAGAAATCCCGCAGGCGGGTTGGGATCGAGGCTGACGATGGCGCGCAAGTCGGGCTTGAGCGCCTGCAACATGGCATGGTAATCGGAGGTCTTGAACGAACCGGCGCACACCAGCCACGTGCAGCCGGATTGCTTGAGTACGTACTCCAATTCACTGCTGCGGTAGGCCGGGTTGATATTGACCAGGATCACCCCGAGCTTGGCGCTGGCGATCTGGCTGATGCACCACTGCGCACAGTTGGGCGCCCAAATGCCCAAGCGGTCGCCCGCCTGCATGCCCAGGGCCATGAACGCGCGGGCATGCACCTGCACCGCCTCGGCCAGTTGCCGCCAGGTATAGCGGCATTGCTGATGGCGCACCACTAACGCTTCGCCGTCGGGATACAGCGCGACCGTTCGATCGAAGGCCTGGCCGATGGTTTCGGCCAGCAAGGACTTGTCCTGGGAGCCACGGCTGTAGCTCAGGTTCGGTTGATCCATAACGACCCCTGTTGTCTTTTTTGTAGGTTGACGTAAACGTAAACTACGATTGACAGCGCCGTAACGCAAGCTTACGTTAACGTAAAGGTGAGCGCCCTCCTCGCGCATCACACCACAACAACAAAAGCTCACGTTAAGGTGCCTGTCCATGAGTTACCCGTCCCTGAACTTCGCCCTTGGTGAAACCATCGACATGCTGCGCGATCAGGTGCAGTCCTTCGTGGCCAAGGAAATCGCACCCCGCGCAGCGCAGATCGACATCGACAACCTGTTCCCCGCCGACCTGTGGCGCAAGTTCGGCGACATGGGCCTGTTGGGCATCACCGTGCCGGAAGAATACGGCGGTGCGGGCCTGGGTTACTTGGCGCACGTGGTGAGCATGGAAGAAATCAGCCGTGGCTCGGCCTCGGTGGCGTTGTCCTACGGCGCCCACTCCAACCTGTGCGTCAACCAGATCAACCGCAACGGCAGCCACGAACAAAAGCTCAAGTACCTGCCCAAGCTGATCAGCGGCGAGCATGTCGGCGCCCTGGCCATGAGCGAGCCGAATGCCGGTTCCGATGTGGTCTCGATGAAACTGCGCGCCGACAAGCGCGGTGACTTTTATGTGCTCAACGGCAGCAAGACCTGGATCACCAACGGCCCCGACGCCAGCACTTACGTGATCTACGCCAAGACCGACCTGGAAAAAGGTGCCCACGGCATCACCGCTTTTATCGTCGAGCGTGACTGGCAAGGCTTCAGCCGCAGCAACAAGTTCGACAAACTGGGCATGCGCGGTTCCAATACCTGCGAGCTGTTTTTCGACGATGTGCACGTACCGCAGGAAAATATCCTCGGCGTGCTCAACGGCGGCGTCAAAGTGCTGATGAGCGGCCTCGATTACGAGCGTGTGGTGCTTTCCGGCGGCCCCACCGGAATCATGCAGGCCTGTATGGACCTGATCGTGCCCTACATCCACGACCGCAAGCAGTTCGGCCAGAGCATCGGCGAATTCCAGCTGATCCAGGGCAAGGTCGCCGACATGTACACCCAGCTCAATGCCAGCCGCGCCTACCTCTACGCGGTGGCCCAGGCTTGCGAGCGCGGCGAAACCACGCGCAAGGATGCCGCCGGGGTGATTCTCTACAGCGCGGAGCGCGCCACGCAAATGGCCCTCGATGCGATCCAGATTCTGGGCGGCAACGGCTATATCAATGAATTCCCCGCCGGGCGCCTGTTGCGTGACGCCAAGCTGTACGAAATCGGGGCCGGCACCAGTGAGATTCGACGGATGTTGATCGGCCGCGAACTGTTCAACGAAACCCGCTGAAGGAACGCGCTCATGGCTACTCTGCACACTCAGCTCAACCCGCGATCGGCGGAATTCGTCGCCAACAGCGCGGCGATGCGCCAACAGGTCGACGCGCTGCACACCCTGCTCGCCCAGGTACAACAAGGCGGCGGGGCCAAGGCCCAGGAACGCCATACCTCGCGCGGCAAGCTGCTGCCGCGCGAGCGTATCAATCGCTTGCTTGACCCAGGTTCGCCGTTCCTCGAACTGAGCCAGTTGGCCGCGCATCAGGTGTACGGCGAAGACGTGCCGGCCGCCGGCGTGATTGCCGGCATCGGCCGCGTGGAAGGCGTCGAATGCATGATCGTCGCCAATGACGCAACCGTGAAAGGCGGTTCCTATTACCCGTTGACGGTTAAAAAACATTTGCGCGCCCAGACCATCGCCGAGCAGAACCGCCTGCCGTGCATTTACTTGGTGGACTCCGGCGGTGCCAACCTGCCGCGCCAGGATGAAGTGTTCCCGGACCGCGAGCACTTCGGGCGGATCTTCTTCAACCAGGCCAATATGAGCGCCCAGGGCATCCCGCAAATTGCAGTGGTGATGGGCTCGTGCACCGCCGGTGGGGCCTATGTACCGGCCATGGCCGACGAAGCGATCATGGTGCGCCGGCAGGCGACTATCTTCCTCGCCGGCCCGCCGCTGGTGAAGGCCGCCACCGGCGAAGTGGTCAGCGCCGAAGACCTTGGCGGCGCCGATGTGCATTGCAGGATTTCCGGCGTGGCCGACCACTATGCCGACAACGATGAACACGCCCTGGCGCTGGCCCGGCGCAGCGTGGCCAACCTCAATTGGCGCAAGCTGGGTGAGTTGCGCCAGCGCACGCCGGTAGCGCCGCTGTACAGTTGCGAAGAGCTTTACGGCGTGATTCCGGCCGATGCCAAGCAGCCGTTCGATGTGCGCGAAGTGATCGCTCGGCTGGTGGACGGTTCGGTATTCGATGAGTTCAAGGCGCTGTTCGGCGCCACCCTGGTCTGCGGCTTTGCGCACTTGCACGGTTATCCGGTCGCGATCCTGGGCAACAATGGGATCTTGTTTGCCGAAGCCGCGCAGAAAGGCGCGCACTTTATCGAACTGGCCTGCCAGCGAGGCATTCCGCTGCTGTTCCTGCAGAACATCACCGGTTTCATGGTCGGCCAGAAGTACGAAGCCGGCGGCATCGCCAAGCATGGCGCCAAGTTGGTCACGGCGGTGGCCTGCGCCAGGGTGCCGAAGTTCACGGTGATCATCGGCGGCAGTTTCGGTGCCGGTAACTACGGCATGTGCGGTCGCGCTTATGACCCGCGCTTCCTGTGGATGTGGCCTAACGCACGCATCGGCGTGATGGGCGCCGAACAGGCGGCGGGCGTGCTGGTGCAGGTCAAGCGTGAGCAGGCGGAGCGCGCAGGCTCAGCGTTCAGTGCCGACGACGAAGCCGCGATCAAGCAGCCGATCCTCGACCAATATGAAACCCAGGGCCACCCCTACTATTCCAGCGCACGCTTGTGGGATGACGGCGTCATCGATCCGCAGCAGACCCGCGACGTACTGGCGCTGGCGCTGTCCGCCGCCCTGAATGCCCCTATCGAGCCGAGCCGCTTCGGCGTGTTCCGCATGTAATCGGAGCTGTACCCCATGAGCGATTTCAACACCCTCGAACTGGTCATCGACAGCCGTGGCTTTGCCACGCTGTGGCTCAGTCGTGAAGCCAAGAACAACGCGTTCAACGCCCAGATGATCCGCGAACTGATCATCGCCCTCGACCATGTACAGGGCGACCCTTCCCTGCGCTTTCTGGTACTGCGCGGGCGCGGCAAGCATTTCAGCGCCGGCGCGGACCTGGCCTGGATGCAGCAGTCGGCCGAGCTGGATTACCACACCAATCTGGACGATGCCCGTGAACTGGCCGAGCTGATGTACAACCTGGCCAAACTGAAAATCCCCACGTTGGCGGTGGTGCAAGGCGCAGCCTACGGCGGCGCGCTGGGCTTGATCAGTTGCTGCGACATGGCGATTGGCGCGGATGACGCGCAGTTCTGTCTGTCGGAAGTGCGCATCGGCCTGGCGCCGGCGGTGATCAGCCCATTCGTGGTGCAGGCCATCGGTGAACGCGCGGCCCGTCGCTATGCCTTGACGGCCGAGCGGTTTGACGGCCAGCGTGCGCGGGACATCGGCCTGTTGGCCGAAAGCTACCCGGCCGACACCTTGGATCAACGGGTGGATGAGTGGGTCGACACACTGCTGCAAAACAGCCCGGCGGCAATGCGCGCGAGCAAAGACTTATTGCGTGAAGTGGGTAACGGCGCGCTCACCCCGGCGCTGCGACGTTATTGTGAAAACGCCATCGCGCGTATTCGAGTGAGTGCCGAGGGCCAGGAAGGCTTGCGCGCATTCCTGCAAAAACGGACGCCTAGCTGGCAATCCAAGGAGCCGCACCCATGAGCACACTCACTACCGTGCTGGTGGCCAACCGTGGCGAAATCGCCTGCCGGGTCATGCGCACCGCCAAGGCGATGGGGTTGACCACCGTGGCCGTGCACAGCGCGATCGACCGCGATGCCCGGCATACTCGCGAAGCGGATATTCGCGTCGACCTGGGCGGCAGCAAGGCCACTGACAGTTACCTGCAAATCGACAAGCTGATTGCCGCCGCCCACGCCAGCGGCGCCCAGGCGATTCATCCGGGCTACGGCTTCCTCTCGGAAAACGCCGGGTTCGCACGCGCCATCGAAGCAGCGGGCCTGATTTTCCTCGGCCCGCCCGCCTCGGCGATCGACGCCATGGGCAGCAAATCGGCGGCCAAGACGTTGATGGAAACCGCCGGCGTGCCGCTGGTGCCGGGTTATCACGGCGAAGCCCAGGACCTGCAGACCTTCCGCGATGCCTGCGAGAGCATCGGTTACCCCGTGCTGCTCAAGGCCACGGCCGGCGGTGGCGGCAAGGGGATGAAGGTGGTCGAGGATGTCAGCCAGCTGGCAGAGGCCCTGGCCTCCGCCCAGCGTGAGGCCCTGTCGTCATTTGGCAACGGGCAGATGCTGGTCGAGAAATACCTGCTCAAACCGCGCCATGTGGAAATCCAGGTGTTTGCCGACCAACACGGCAACTGCCTGTACCTCAATGAGCGCGATTGTTCGATCCAGCGACGGCACCAGAAAGTCGTGGAAGAAGCCCCCGCGCCGGGGCTGAGTGCCGAGCAGCGCCGGGCCATGGGCGAAGCGGCCGTACGCGCGGCGCAGGCGATTGGCTATGTGGGCGCGGGGACGGTGGAGTTTCTGCTGGATGCACGCGGCGAGTTTTTCTTCATGGAGATGAACACCCGTCTGCAAGTGGAGCATCCGGTCACCGAGGCGATTACCGGCCTCGACCTGGTGGCCTGGCAGATCCGTGTGGCCCAGGGCGAGGCACTGCCGATCACCCAGGCGCAGGTACCACTGATGGGGCATGCGATTGAGGTGCGGTTGTATGCCGAAGACCCGGCCAATGATTTCCTGCCCGCCACCGGACGGTTGGCGCTGTACCGCGAACCCCACCCTGGGCCGGGTCGGCGCGTGGACAGCGGCGTCGAACAAGGGGACAGCGTTTCGCCCTTCTACGACCCGATGCTCGGCAAGTTGATTGCCTGGGGCGAGGACCGTGAGCAGGCGCGACTGCGGCTGCTGAGTATGCTCGACGAGTTTGCCGTGGGCGGGCTCAAGACCAACCTGGGCTTCCTGCGACGCATCATTGGCCATCCGGCCTTTGCTGCGGCTGAGCTGGATACCGGGTTTATTCCGCGCTATCAGGAACAACTGCTACCGGCGGTCGGGGCATTGACCGACGAGTTCTGGCAGGCGGCGGGTTCGGCCTTTATGCAGAGCTTGCCGGCCGGTAATGGGCCGTGGGCAGCGACCCAGGGCTTTCGCGCGGGGCTGCCGGCGCAGGTCTCACTGCATTTGAGCTGCAATGGCCAGGATCGGCTGGTCACGCTGGCCGGGCAATCGTCGCGGCTTACAGACGAGCAACTGGTGGTCGAACATCAGGGTGTACGTCGCTCCCATTTGGCGGTGCGCAATGAAGGCACGGTGTATCTGCGCTGGGATGGCGAGATGCAGGCGGTCAGCCTGTTCGACCCGATTGCGGCGGCCGAGGCCGGCCATTCCCCTCAAGGCGGGCTCACTGCGCCCATGAACGGCAGCATCGTGCGCGTGCTGGTGAGCATCGGTCAACGCGTCGAAGCCGGTGCGCAGCTGGTGGTACTTGAAGCGATGAAAATGGAGCACAGCATCCGCGCGCCTGCGGCGGGTGTGGTCAAGGCACTGTTTTGCCAGGAAGGCGAGATGGTCGCCGAAGGCAGTGCCTTGGTTGAGCTGGAAACGCCGGACTAAAACTTCGCCGTGGCTTGCACGACAACCCCCAGGATCCGGCAATCGTCGGTGAACAGCAGTTTGGGATAGGTGGGATTGAGCGGCACCAGGTAAAGCTGGCCGCTTTCTGCCTGCAACTGGCGAAAAGTGGCCTGGGGGTTGTCGAGCCATTGCGCGACCACCAGCTTGCCGGGCTGCGCATCGATGGCCGGGTCCACCAGGATCAGCATGCCAGCGCTGATGCTCAGGCCACTGGGCGCAGTCATGGCGTCGCCGACCACCGGCAGCCAGAAGGCATCACCGTGGGCATGGTAATCCGTCATTTCGAAGCGTTCCGGCCCATAGCTGGCGCGTGCTTCGCGCACCTCGCACACGCCGTTCCAATCGTTGACCGGGTAGCGGAAATACGGGTTGTAGTGGTGTTCCAGTGCCGCCTGTGTGTCCGCCCTCTCGCGAATCTCCAGCGCGACCTCCAGGTAGCCCAGCCCCAGCTCCGCCAGCACCCGGTTCATGTCCGCGAGGCTCGGCACGCGGCGCTTGTTGAGCCAATGGCCTACGCCGCCCTGGGACATGCCCAGGCGCTCCGCCAGTTCCTCCTGCGTGACCTTGCGGTCTTTCATGTTGGCTCGAACCAACGCTATCCAGTTATCCATGGGGCTGACAATACGTTGCGTATTTTCAGGGGCAATAAACAGTTTGTAGTAATCCATAAAACGACATAAATACGATACGTACTATCATCGATACGAGGTTTCCGACACCCACACAGAGTATCGCCCCCTATGACGACAAGCCCGCATCACCTGCCTGAAACACCTGAAAACACTGAACTGCATGACATGCGCTGCAGCGGCGCCGCACAGCGCGCGCTGGACTATTACTTGAAAGAAGATATGTCTGGGCCGGCCGCAGACGCGGCCTTGTTCGCCATCAAGCCGGGCATCAGCCATGAAGAAGCACTGGTGCATGCCTCAGACCTGCTGCGCAGTGCTGCGGCAACCGCGTACGAGTCGGCGAGCAGCCATCAGGGCAATCAACGTGACCTGGCATTTTCGGTGGTGTATTTGATCGATATGGCGAAAGCGATGGTGGAGCGGTCGTTGCGAGCGCCAGAGGCTCAGGCAAACGGATAACGGACGCGCGCGAAAAAAATCTATCGAGCGGATAAAAACATTTGACTTGCAAATGATAATGATTATTATTGGACCCAGCTGATCGCGAGATCAGTCGATAGACCAAGAGACCTTAGGTCGGACTCTTGGAATATCTCCTCATCAGGCTAATCACGGTTTTTGACCCGGCTCTTTGGCCGGGTCTTTTTTTTGCCAGTTTTTCCTGGCATGGCTTCAGGCTAATGAAGACTGTGTGTTGCTTGATGGCGCGCATGGTAGCAAAAGACCATCGCGAAAAGAAAGCCGCACCAAGGCTCTGGCCCGGATCTTCACGATTTAGCACTTGAGAATCAATCTCATAGATTCTAAGCTGCGGCGGCGTCACGGATGACGCCCCCTCCCCCATGCAACAATTTTGCTTCCAGAAATTGCCTGCCGCGTGTGTAAGATAGCCGCCACATCATCATATTCAGGCAGCCAGACTATGACCGTGGCCTTGACTTCCATCAAGATCAGCACTGATTTCGACAGCGGCAATATCCAGGTTCTGGATGCCAGCGATGCGTACCAGCTGTTGCTGGCGATCAACCCCGACACTCGCAGCCAACACTACCAGTGGTTTCACTTCAAGGCCGAAGGCATGCATGTGGGCCACACCCACACGTTTCGCCTGAGCAACGCGGGCCGGTCGTCTTACAAGCATGCGTGGAGCGGCTATAACGCCGTGGCGTCCTATGACCATGTCAATTGGTTCCGCGTGCCGTCGCGCTTTGATGGCGAGATTCTGCACATCAGCCTCCAGACCCGGGAAAAACACGCCTGGTTCGCCTACTTCGAACCCTATAGCCGTGAACGTCATGACTGGCTGATCGAGCAGGCTCTGAAGTACGCCGGCGTCAAGCTATTGGCCACCGGTAAGAGTGTCGAGGGTCGCGATATCCAGCTGCTGCGCCGTGGTAAAGGCGGCGAAGGTCGCCGCAAGGTGTGGATCATCGCCCAGCAGCATCCCGGCGAGCATATGGCCGAATGGTTTATGGAAGGCGTCATCGAACGCCTGCAGCAGGACGGCGATGCCGAGTTGAAAAAGCTCCTGGCGTTGGCCGATCTGTACCTGGTACCGAACATGAACCCCGACGGCGCGTTCCATGGCCACCTGCGTACCAACGCCATGGGCCAGGACCTCAACCGCGCATGGCAGAGCGCCAGCGAGGAGCTCAGCCCGGAAGTGCTGTTCGTTCAGCAGCAGATGGAAAAATATGGCGTCGACCTGTTCCTGGATATACATGGCGACGAAGAAATCCCTTACGTCTTCGCCGCCGCCTGCGAAGGCAACCCCGGCTACAGCCCGCGTATCGAAGCCTTGGAAAAACATTTCCGCAGCCACTTGAGCCACTTGACCCGTGACTTCCAGACCACCCACGGCTACACCCGCGATCTACCCGGCGAAGCCAATATGACCCTGGCCTGCAACGCGGTGGGTGAGAAATATGACTGCCTGTCCCTGACCCTGGAAATGCCCTTCAAGGACAACGACGACGCCCCCAATCCGCAAACCGGTTGGTCGGGCGAGCGCTCCAAACAGCTGGGCAAGGACGTATTGAGCAGCGTCGCTGATATCGTCGGCCTCTTGCGCTAACCACGTGTGGCGAGCGAGCTCGCCACTGACGCCCATCAGTGCTTGGTGCCGGTCATGCTTTGCAAGACACCATCGCGGCGGATCAAACCGTGGAACAACGCCGCCGCCAGGTGCACCAGTACCGTGAGAAACAACAGGTAGGCGAGATAACCGTGGGCCTTGCGCAATAGCGCAAACAACGGCGCATTCGCCGACACCAATGCCGGCAGTTGCACGGAGCTGCTGAGCATCACCGGGTCACCGGCGGCCGAAATCATGGCCCAACCCAACAGCGGCAGCACCAGCATCAACGCGTACAGCACCACGTGAGACGCCTTGGCCGCCAGCGCTTGCCACAGCGGCAAGTCAGCCGGCAGCGGCGGTTGGCGCGTGGAAAAACGCACCACCAGACGCACGATAACCAGCGCCAGAATGGCGATCCCCAGCGGCTTGTGCAGATGAATCAGCCACTCATGGCGCTCGGAAACCGACGCCGCCAGACCCGCGCCGATAAACAGCATGGCGATGATCATCAACGCCATCAGCCAGTGCAGCAAACGCGCCAACGGGGCGAAAAACCTTGGTTGAACATTCATGGCTTCGACTCCTGGGCGGCACTGTGCAACGGGCCGACTTCACCGGCACGGCGCAGGTAAGAACTGGCATAGGCGGCTGAGCGTGCAGCCAGCAGCGGGTCATTGGAGGCTTCGATACCGCGGGGAAGAATCAGTGGATCAAAATTGATATCGCGGCAATCACCCTCGGCTTGTGGCTGGCTGCTCTGCAACACCAGAGTGCCGGCGTTGAGCACTTTGTGTTCACCGGTCCAGGTCTTGCTGGCGTCATCCAGCGGATCGCCGGGGTTGGCCAGCGTCATGTTCAATTGCCATTGCAGCGGCCCCGCCGCCAAACGCTGCACCAAGTCTTTTTCCAGAAAGTCGCCGCCCTCTGGCGCGGTGTCGCCGGCTGCGTCCCGGCTCTGCGGCACCACGGTCCAACGCACGGCCTGGCGCTTGCCGTCGGCGCTCACCAGGTAAAACGCGTTGATGCCGTTATACGTTTCAGTCGCGTAACTGGCCGATGGCTTGGCGGTTTTAACCCACGCCAAAAACGCCGCAGTCTCCGGGTGCGCGGCAAAAAACGCCGGCATGCTCGCCGGGTTCGGCTTGCCGGTGGCCGGGTCCGGCGCGCCGGCCTTGAGCAACTGGTAGAACGCCTCGGGCGTGCCCACCGGGAACACCGGCATGCTGTTCATCCCGGTGCGCCACTGCTGGCCGTTGGCCTGGCTGAATTGCACGGCAAAACTGCGGATAGGCACACTGCTGTCCGGCGCATACGGGTTGCCGCTGGGCAAGGCGAACCGCCCGATCACCGGCGTTTTCGCCTCGTTGAACAGCTGGGCGCTGGAGTAGGCACGCACCTCGGGGCTGCTCTGGAAGTACCCGGCCACGCACACACCCTTGGCATGGTTGCGCCGAAAGCCAGGGTGCACACCGTTATTGGTTTCCAGGGCATTGACCAGGGTTTTCGGGCGCAGGCGCTGCGGGTCGAGCGTACCGTTGACGTAGGCAAAGGCACCGGCGACAACCGCCACCACAGCACCGATACACGCGAGCCTGGCGAGCAGGCTGGCGGTACTCAGAGGCGGAAGCGGCGGTGGTGAGTGATCAACCATGAAAAGCTCCAGGGCACGTGGCCGCAGGGGAAAAGTGTCATGAGACGAATCCCATGTAGGTTTATTCTCCTTCTACTGTAGTTTTTTTCATGGCAAGCGCACATGCAGGCCAAACATCCTGCTAACGCTGGTTGAACAAGGCCGGCCGTTTATTGAGGAAGGCTTGCATGCCCTCCTGCTGATCCGGGGTGGCAAACAACCCATGAAACAACCGGCGCTCCAGGCGCACGCCCTCATGCAAGCCAAGCTCCAGGGCCTGGTCCACCGCCTCGCGCGCGGCCCGCGTGGCGGTTCGGGAAAACCCGGCAATTTGCGCGGCCACCGCCAGCGTCTCGTCCAGCAAGCTCGCCGCCGGGTAAACGCGTGACACCAACCCTGCCCGTTCGGCCTCCTGAGCCGTCATCGGCCGGCCAGTCAATATCAGGTCCATGGCTTTGGCCTTGCCGATCAGCCCGGTCAAGCGCTGGGTCGCGCCCATACCCGGGATCACGCCCAGCTTGATTTCCGGCTGCGCAAAGGTCGCCGTATCGGCGGCAAAAATCATGTCGCACATCATGGCCAGCTCGCAGCCTCCGCCGTACGCATAACCGGCCACTGCGGCGATCGTTGGTGTGCGCAGGCGTGTAAACGCCTCCCAACCGACGAAGTAGTCTTCATTGAGCATGTCCAGGTAGGACTTGCCGCTCATTTCCTTGATGTCGGCGCCCGCCGCGAACATCTGCGCAGTACCGGTGATGACAAAACAGCCGACCTGGGGATTCTGGTCGAGCGCCTCCAGGCTACTGATCAACTCGGCCATCACCGCCGAACTCAGCGCATTTCTCATTTCAATACGGTTAAGCCTGGCCAGAACCACCCGGCCATGACGCTCCAGCGTTACATTCATAAGCACCTCGACAGATTGAGATTAATTGCAGACACCGCTGTTTCAGGAGTCCCAGATTGCGCCATAGGCGGGTATTGCCTGGGCCTCGAGCGCTTGCACCACGCGCTGAGTCAGCGCCTGGTTGGCAATGCAGATCACGGCTTCGGCGTCAAAGGTGCGCACCGCGCCGTAGGCCAACTGCACCAGGTCGGGCTTCCCTTGTTTATCGGTGTCCCAGATCAACGCGGTGGGCTGGACGCGCAGAATTTCGTCGACCAATTCATCACCGTAGGTTTGCCTCGGACTGCGGGTGGACCAGATCAAGTGAATCGGCACCTGCGCGGCCAGCAAGTGCGGCATGACCGGGCCAATGCCGCTGCCGGTGGCGATGTACACCACAGATTTGAACAGGGTTTCCACGTTGGCCACGCCAGCGGTGGTGATGCCCTTTACCCAGACATGGCTGGGCAAGTCCTCGATAAACCGTCCGGTCCAATCCCCCGCGCGGGAGATGATCAGACGAAAGCCCGCCTCGCCCGGCGCTGGGATATTCGCAAAGGAGTGCCATTCAAGCAGCGGGTTGCGGCTGATCGCCGTGGACGAACCGGCGAACGGCGTGGTGTGGCTCAGGCGCGTTACCACCGCATGCCCGGAAGGCCGCGCATGTTCAACGGCCACTTTGCGCAACCGCAACCACGGCAGCAGGATGCTCACTGTCAGCAGTGCCAGCATCCAGAACGCGCCACTGTGCAGCAGGTTCGATGAGGCGTGCGTTGCCATCAGCACTGTTTGCCACCAGAACAACAGCAACGCGCTCCAACCGGCAAAGCGATGAACCCGTTCGAAACCATTGTGAAAACGACTGCGAATCGGCGGGAACGCCATCACCACCATGAGCAACAACAGGCTGAGCAGCGCGACGCTGAGCCACAACCCTGTCGACGACACGCTGCCCGGTTGCTGCACAAAGCTCGACATCTGGACACACACCAACGCTGCAAACCAGGCAGTAGCCGCCAGGGCCGCGCCGCTGTGCAGCCCTCCGAAATGGAACACTTTGGCCGCTCGGCGGCGCACCCACAGCGGCCAATACAGCGGAACCCGCGTGGCCAGCCAGAACAGCGCATTAATCACGTATTGCTGGCGTATCAGAATGGCCATCGACAGATTGATCAGCACCAGGTGCGACAGCATCGCTGGCGTGATCGCCTGCAGGTCCATGGTCAGCAGCACGGCGATGTTCCCCATCAGCACCAATGCCGCCAAGCGGTTGTAGTAAGAAAACACAGGCAGTGACGTCAGGCGCCGCCATAGTGCCGGCTTGGGTGGCAAAACGGCGCGGGTCAATACGTCAGTCATGGCCAGGCTCCTTGGTGGCGCCCGCCGGCGTCGCTGCCTGATAGTCCTCGGCCAGTCGCAGCAAGGCGGCCTTGTCGATCTTGCCCCTGGCGGTCATGGGAAACGCCTCCAGCGCGTAGATGAACTTCGGCACGCAGTAGTAGGCCAGGCGCTGGTGACACTCGGATCGGCAGTCCTGCGTGTCGGCACTGGCCGGCGAGACAAAGGCGACCAGGGTACGGTCGTCCACTTTCAACGTGACCGCCCGCGTGCACCCCGCGCCGGCTTCCAGGGCTGCGCTCACCGCGTCCAGCTCCACGCGAAACCCGCGAACCTTGACTTGGTCATCGACGCGTCCCAGGTGTTCGAGCTGGCCGTCGGCGGTCCAGCGCCCCAGGTCCCGCGTGCGGAACATCACAGCATCGCCCCCCAGAAACGGGTCAGGGCGGTATCGTTCCTGGGTCAACACTGCGTTGTTCAGGTAGCCCGCAGTCACCCCTGCACCGCCGGCCCACATCTCTCCGGTCTCGCCTAAAGCGCAGGCGCGCCCCTGATCGTCGAGCACATACACTGTGTTATTGGGCGTCGGTCGGCCAATGGTCAACCGCGTGCCTGGCACGTGGCGGTGCAATGTGTTGACGATCGTGGTCTCGGTCGGCCCGCATCCGTTGTAGAAGGCGCAATGCTCGGCCCAACGCTCGGCAAGGGTCTGAGCACAAGGCTCTCCGGCCACCGCGACCACGCTCAGGTCTGGGCACTGCAATGGATCGAGAGTGGCCAGTATCGACGGCGTCGCAATCAAGACGTTGCACTGCGCGGCTGTCTGCGCAATGTCCTTGCCGCGAATCAGCAAGGTCGCGCCATGGGCCAGGCACCCGAGTATTTCCCAGGCTGCCATATCAAAGCCGATGTTAAGAACCTGCCCTACGGTAACGCCGGGGGCCATGCCCATCCCCCCGGGCGAAGTCAGCAAGATGTTGCACACGTTGCGATGGCTGACGCACACACCGTTGGGGCGTCCGGTGGTGCCGGACGTAAACAGCACGAAACACAGGTCATCGGGTTCAGCCATGGCGCCCACCTGCTCGCTTTCTTCGGGGACCCAGGGCATTTGTGCAAGGAACGTGTCCAGGCACAGACTGCGCGGGACCGCATCAGCCGGCAGGCGTTCGAGCAGGTTCGACAAGGTCAGCACCAACGGGCTGCTCAACGCTTCCAGCACCTGGCCCAATTGCAGGGTGGGCACGATTCTGGCGTCCTGCGGGACATACGCGGCGCCCACCTTCAACACCGCCAGCAACCCCACCAGCATCGGAATCGATCGCTCGACGAACAAACCCACCGTGTCGCCGCGCTTGACCCCCCGTTCAAGCAAGTGCACCGCCAATCGGTTGGCTTGGCGGTTGAGCTGCTCATAACTGATGCGCTGCCCCGCGCAGATCGCCGCCGTTGCCTGGGGCGCTCGCCGCGCTTGCGCTTCGATCGCGTGGTGCACATTGGCATAGGCCGGTTGGGCCGACGGACCACACCCCCATTGTTCGAACAGGATTCGCTCTGAGGCAGACAAGCGGGTCAGTGCCGCGCCAGAGAAAAAGCGTTTATCCATCGGTGACAACGTCATGAACACACCTCATTGTTTGGCTGCCGGCTCAGTGCCGACAGGTACAAGGGTGGATGGAGCGCAACGCCTGGGATTACAGAATCACATTCAAACAGACTCATCCCACTCGAACGGCTAAAAATCTTTCGATCGAATAAGGAATAACTTACGCGCACGCGCGTCTACCCAGCACAACTGAGTAGACTCAACCCATGCATGAACTCGATGAACAGTTACGTGAACTCATCCCCAGGCTGCGGCGCTTTGCCGTGTCCCTGACCCGTAACGCCAGCAGTGCCGACGACCTTGTGCAGTCAACCCTTGAACGGGCGATCATCGCGTGGGCCGACAAGCGCATCGAAGGCGACCTGCGCGCGTGGCTGTTTTCGATCCTCTACCGACAATTTCTCGATGGCCACCGCCGCAACCGACGCTATGCGCGCATGCTCGAACTCTTCACCGGCCGCGACGATGCCCAGCCATCAGTGGAGCGTACGGTGATGGCCCAATCCACCCTGCAAGCCTTCGATCAGCTCAATACCGAGCAGCGCGCCCTGCTGCTGTGGGTGTCGGTCGAAGGCTTGAGCTACAAGGAAGTCGCCGAAATACTCAAGGTGCCCATCGGTACGGTGATGTCGCGCCTGTCCCGTGCCCGCCAAGCCTTGCGCCAACTCAGCGATGGCGAAATTACCAGCCCTTCCCTGCGGATACTCAAATGATCAGCCTGCCCCCCAGCGAACGCGACTTACACGCCTACGTCGATCACCAACTGCTGGACGCCGATCGCCGTGTACTTGAAACCTGGCTGGCGAGCCACCCTGAAGCGGCCGCTCAAGTGCACGCCTGGCAACAGGATGCGCAGCTGCTGCGAGCGTCTTTAAGCGGCGCCCTGCAACAGCCGAGCAACCCGGCGCTGGTCCCGGCGCTGATTCGCCAGCGCATCAAGCATCAGTCTCGCCGCCATCTCGCCACGGCGGCGCTGCTGTTGATTGCGGTCAGCCTCGGCGGGCTTGGCGGCTGGCACGCCCGCCAAGCCACCCAGCCATCGCTGTTGCCGATGGCCGATGCGATGCAGGCGTATCGCTTGTTCGCCCAGGACGGCATCATGCCCGCCGACTACAACGCCCAGGACCGCAACACGATGCAAGCCTGGCTCGACCGCTATTTCGACCAGGCCCATCGTTTGCCCGACTTGAGCCAGGCGGGGTTCAAGCCGGTCAGCGGGCGCCTGCTTACCACCGAGCAAGGCGCAGCGGCCATGGTGCTGTACGAAGACCCGCAAGGCCGACGCATGAGCTTCTACATCCGCCCGCCGGGTCCCAACAACGGCTTGCTGCCCCGCGGCAGCCGCAGCGCCGACGGCTTGCGGGCGGCCTATTGGTCGGACGGCGGCTACAACTACGCGATGGTCAGCCCCGTGGACCAGGCCAGCCCGCAGCAAATGAAGTTCTAGAAGCCCGCGGCCTGCGCAACGCCACGGGGGTTAATAACCGACCCAATGACCGTAGTGCTTGCGCTTGAATCGGTTTAAGGACAGCAGCGACTCAGTCACCTTCGTGCAGCTTTTCGGACCCGGTAAATTTTTTAGCCATAGTTGGCACTGGCTCTTTTGCGGCATCATCAGCGTCTTTCCACCTTTATGAGTGACCGCGCCGTTCATGCATACCCTTGCCCAACTCAGGGCTGGCCAATTGGCCGGCGCCACCCGCCTGGACCTGTCCTGCGGACTTACCGAGTTTCCCCGGGAAATCTTCGAGCTGGCCGACTCGCTGGAAATCCTCAACCTCACGGGCAACGCCTTGAACAGCCTGCCGGACGACCTGCACCGCCTCAAGCACTTGCGCGTGCTGTTTTGCTCGGACAACGCGTTCACTGAACTGCCGGAGTGCCTGGGCCGATGCGAAAAACTCAGCATGATCGGTTTCAAGGCCAACCAGATCCGCCACGTGCCCGGCGGCGCCTTGCCGCCGCCATTGCGCTGGCTGATCCTCACCGACAATTGCATCCGCCAACTGCCCGACGAACTCGGCCAGCGCCCGCGGCTGCAAAAGCTGATGCTGGCGGGAAACCAACTGACCCAATTGCCGCCCAGCCTGGCCAATTGCGAAAACCTTGAATTGATCCGCATCGCGTCCAATCGCCTGACCCACCTGCCGCAGTGGCTGCTGACGCTGCCGAGCCTGACGTGGCTGGCCTATGCCGGCAATCCGGTGGAAATGGCCGTGGACGTGGCCGGCGATGACGCGACACCGAATATTCCCTGGGCCGAACTGGAGCTGGGGGACGTACTCGGCGAAGGTGCCTCGGGGATTATCCGCAAGGCCGTGTGGAAGCCCCACGCGTTGCCGGTCGCCGTCAAACTGTACAAAGGCACCATCACCAGCGACGGTTCACCGCTGCACGAGATGCAGGCGTGCATTGCCGCCGGGTTGCACCCCAACCTGATCAGGGTGCAAGGCCGCGTCGTCGGCCACCCCGCTGACCAGGCCGCGCTGGTGATGGACCTGATCGATCCGAGCTACCGTAACCTCGCGGCGTTGCCAAGCCTGGCATCCTGCACCCGGGATATCTACGAACCTGCCATGCGCTTGAGCCTCGACGTGGCGTTGCGCCTGGCGCGCGGCATCGCCTCGGTGGCCGCGCATTTGCACCGGCACGGCATTACCCATGGCGACCTGTACGGCCACAATATTTTGTGGAACAGCGCGGGCGAGTGTTTATTGGGGGATTTCGGCGCGGCGTCGTTTCATGCAACGGCCGATAGCGAGGAAACAAGAGCGCTGCAACGTATTGAGGTGCGGGCGTTCGGGGTGTTGCTGGGGGAATTGTTGGAGCGGGTTGAGGGCACGGTCGCACCAGAACTGGTCGAACTGCAGAAAAGTTGCTGCAGGCCAGACGTGTCGGCGCGGCCGAGCTTCGAAGAGATCGAAGGCCTGCTGCACGCCTTCAACCATGCCTGAATCCCTGTAAAAACGGGCTTGCCCGCGATTGCAGTCTGCCAGTCACTGAGTGTGATGACTGATACACCGCAATCGCGGGCAAGCCCTAATGCCAGTCAGTTAAGGAGGAGCGCTTTACCGTGGCGAGGGAGCTTGCTCTAGCGCTTAACTGACTGGCATTGGGGCAAGCCCGCTTCCACATTTTTTACGCGTTTCAGCCAGCCAGGCCGACGAACATATCCTGCACGTCATCGTGGTTGTCCAAGCCTTCCAGGAAGGCCTCGACTTCCGCCATTTGCTCCTCGCTCAAGCCCGTCACCGGGTTCTTCGAGATGTAGCCCAACTTGGCCGACAGCACAGTGAAACCCTGCTCCGGCAAGGCTTTTTGCACAGCATCCAGGTCGGTGGTTTCGGTGATGAACAGGCTGGTGCCTTCTTCTTCGCCGTCTTCGAAATCCTGGGCGCCGGCTTCGATGGCGGCCATTTCCGGATCAGCGTCCGGGGTGTCCGGGGACGCTTCGATCAGGCCGACGTGGTTGAAGTCCCAGGCCACCGACCCGGAAGCGCCCAATTGCCCCTTGCGGAACGCTACGCGGATTTCCGCCACGGTGCGGTTGATGTTGTCGGTGACGCATTCGACGATCAACGGCACCTGGTGCGGGGCGAAACCTTCGTAGGTCACGCGGTGGTACTGCACGGTTTCACCGAGCAGACCGGCGCCCTTCTTGATCGCGCGGTCCAGGGTTTCCTTGGGCATCGAGGCCTTTTTGGCCTGCTCAACCACCAGCCGCAAGTGGGCGTTGGTCGAGGTGTCCGCACCGTTGCGGGCGGCAATGGTGATTTCTTTCACCAGCTTGCCGAAAATCTTGCCCTTGGCATTGGCTGCCGCTTCTTTATGTTTGACTTTCCACTGTGCGCCCATGACTCACTCTCTACTATCCATGGCGCC
Organism: Pseudomonas sp.; assembly: GCF_030147005.1. Classification (GTDB taxonomy): domain Bacteria; phylum Pseudomonadota; class Gammaproteobacteria; order Pseudomonadales; family Pseudomonadaceae; genus Aquipseudomonas. Next base: position 34,450 of record NZ_JASLAW010000251.1, on the reverse strand, counting down.
GAAACGTCTACTGGCCGGCGCTTTGGGGGCAGAGTTTATAGCGCAAGAACGCATCGTTCCACCAAAAAACCCTCAGGGCGCCAACTCGAAAAAGGCCTGAATCAAGCGCAACGACCTGCGCCGCTCCAGGCCGCCGAGCCAATGTCGGTTCAGCAGCCCATCGCCCAGGATCGGCACGGCCTGTACACGCGGGTCCTGGCTGACCTCCATCGACGACACCACGCCTATCCCCAACTCGGCTGCAACGGCCTCGGTCACCGCTTCCCGGCTGTCCAGTTCCAGCAGCACCCTGGGCCGCACATTGGCGGCCAGGCATGCGTCGTCAAAGGTACGCCGGGTGATGGAACCGGGCTCGCGCAGCACCATGATCACCTCGTCCAACCGGGCCAATGGAATGCCCTTGGCCTGCGCCGCCCAGGGATGCGCGGCCGGCACCAGCGCGCAAATACGTGATTCGCCCAAGGGTTGCAGGTGCAGGCCATGGCGCGGCTCCACTTCGGTGAGCACCGCCACGTCTGCATGCTCAGACAACAAGGCCGCCAGGGTTTCCTGGGCATTGCCCAAGCGCAGATTCACCGTGATGCCTGGATAGCGTGCGCGCAGGCGCGCAATCATCGGCATCACCAGGTGCGGGCCATCCGCCGCCACTTCGAGGCGCCCGGTGAGCAACTGGCGGTTGGCTTCGAGCATGGCCTGCGCCTCGTCCACCAAGCCGAAGATCGCGCGGGTGATCGCCGCCAGGCGCGCGCCCTCTTCGGTCAACTCGACCCGCCGCGCGGTACGGCGCAACAGGGGAATCTGATAGTGCTCTTCCAGCGCTTTGATATGCCCGGTCACCGCCGGCTGGCTGATGAACAGCCGGGCTGCCGCACGGGTAAAACTGCCCTCGCGGGCCACGGCATCGAATGCGCGCAGTTGGAACAGGTTCATAGCTATCGGCCTCACTGATAGCTCGCATAACAACAAACAATTTGATTGATAACAAGCCAAACTGCAATTTAGGCGCCGTAGATTCGACCCGTTGTTTTGCGAGGAGCCGAGATGACCCCTGCTGCGCCGATCCTGCTGACCCCAGGCCCACTGACCACTTCAAACCGTACCCGTCAGGCGATGATGGTGGACTGGGGGTCATGGGATGAGCGTTTCAACCACCTGACCGCCAGCGTGTGCGAGCAATTGCTGGCGATCGTCAACGGTGCCGACAGTCACCATTGCGTGCCGTTGCAGGGCAGCGGCACTTTCGCCGTCGAAGCAGCCATCGGCACCCTCGTGCCGCGCAACGGCAAGCTGTTGGTGTTGATCAACGGCGCGTACGGCAAGCGCCTGGCAAATATCTGCGAAGTGCTCGGCCGAGCGTTCAGCATCTTTGAAACCCTGGAGGACCAACCCACCACCGCCGACGATGTGGACCGCCTGCTGCGCGCCGACGCGGCGATCACCCATGTCGCGCTGATTCACTGCGAAACCAGCACCGGCATTCTCAACCCGCTGGCGCCGATCGCCGAGGTCGTCAAACGCCACGGCAAGCGCCTGATCATCGACGCCATGAGTTCCTTCGGCGCACTGCCGATCGATGCGCACGAAGTCCCTTTCGAGGCGCTGATTGCAGCCTCCGGCAAATGCCTGGAAGGCGTACCAGGCATGGGTTTTGTCTTCGCCGAGAAAACCGCGCTGGCCGCAGCCCGGGGCAATTGCCACTCCCTGGCGATGGACCTGTTCGACCAGCACAACTACATGGCCCAGACCGGCCAATGGCGCTTCACCCCGCCGACCCATGTGGTCGCCGCCCTGCACGAAGCGCTGCGGCAATACCACGAAGAAGGCGGCCTGCCCGCCCGCTATCGACGCTATGCCGACAACTGCCGGGCCCTCCTCGACGGCGTGACCGAACTGCGCCTGCGCAGCTTCCTGCCAGCGGCGATCCAGGCACCGATCATCGTTACCTTCCACGCACCGAAAGACCCGCGCTACCAGTTCAAGGACTTCTACGAACGGGTCAAGGCCAAGGGCTTCATTCTGTACCCAGGCAAATTGACCCAGGTAGACACGTTCCGCGTGGGCTGCATCGGCCATGTCGATGCGACAGGCATGCAGGCTGCGGTCAGGGCCATCGCCGAAGTGCTGCAAGACATGCACGTGCTGGACATCTGACCTCCCCTTACCGACAGGATGCGCACCATGAACTATCAAAACCCCACCACGCTCCAGGCCGTCATCCTCGACTGGGCCGGCACCGTGGTCGATTTCGGCTCGTTCGCGCCCACGCAGATTTTTGTCGAAGCCTTCGCCGAGTTCGGCGTACAGGTTTCCATCGAAGAAGCTCGCGGCCCGATGGGCATGGGCAAGTGGGACCATATCCGCACGCTGTGCGACCAACCCCAGGTTGCCGAGCGCTGCCGCAAGGTGTTCGGCCGCGCGCCCACCGACGACGACGTAACGGCCCTCTACCAGCGTTTCATGCCGTTGCAGATCGAGAAGATCGCTGAACACTCGGCCCTGATCCCCGGCGCCCTCGATACCCTCGCGGGGCTGCGCGCCCAGGACATTAAGATCGGTTCCTGCTCCGGCTACCCCAAGCAAGTGATGGACAAGGTGGTCGCCCTGGCCGCCAGCAACGGCTATGTGGCCGATCACGTGGTCGCCACCGACGAAGTGCCCAACGGCCGCCCATGGCCGGCCCAGGCCCTGGCGAACGTGATCGCGCTGGGCATTGACGATGTGGCGGCCTGCGTGAAGGTCGACGACACTGTGCCGGGTATCCTCGAAGGCCGACGCGCAGGCATGTGGACCGTGGCGCTGACCTGCTCCGGCAACGCCCTGGGCCTGACCTATGAGCAATTCCGGGCATTGGACAGCGCCACACTGGACAGCGAGCGCCAGCGCATCGAAGCGATGTTCCAGGGCTCGCGCCCGCACTACCGGGTGGACACCCTTACCGATCTGCCGCAGGTCATCGCCGATATCAACGCACGCCTGGCTCGCGGGGAAATGCCGCAAAGCTACTGACGGAGGTCAAGGCATCGGCATTCGCAACGAGCCAAGCGCTTGAAACAGGCATACAGTTAAACGACTCCGTCAAAGAGCGGAGGTATGCCCTGATCAATGAGGACCCAGCGATGCCGTGGAAAAATTCCGATTCGCGCTACAGTACTATGTCGATTGCCTTGCACTGGTTAATGGTGGTGCTGCTGGCGGTGGTTTACGCCTGCATTGAGCTGCGCGGCCAATTCCCCAAAGGCAGCGGTGCGCGCACGCTGATCGTCGAAATGCACTTTATGTTCGGCCTTACCGTGTTTGTGCTGGTGTGGCTGCGCCAGTTTGCCCGCAGCCTGGGGGTGGCGCCGAAGATCGTGCCAGCACCGCCGCAATGGCAGAGCCTATTGGCGACGCTGGTGCACTTCGCGCTGTATGCACTGATGATCGGCATGCCGATTGCCGGTTGGCTGATCGTCAGCGCCGAAGGGCATTCGGTGATGTTCTATGGGATGGAATTGCCGCCGCTGATCGCTGAAAACAAAGCGCTGGCCAAGGAGATCGAAGGCTGGCATGTGCTGTTTGGCCAGATCGGTTATTGGTTGATCGGGCTGCATGCGGTGGCGGGGCTGTTGCATCACTATGTGCTTCGCGACAATACCGCGTTGCGAATGATGCCCGTTGGGCGGACTAGGCGCTAAAACCCCGGCGGCCCTGCAAGCCGCCGGTGTGGATGAAGATCAGGCGCGTGCCGGCGGCGAAACGTCCGGCCTCGATCTGCTGCTTCAACGCCAGCAGCGCCTTGCCGGTATAGAGGGGCTCCAATGACATACCGCAGGCGCGTTCGGTGCGCTCGATAAACGTGAGCAGCACTGGATCGACTTTGGCAAACCCGTCTCGACTGGCGTCCAGCAACTCATAACCTTGCTGCACGACTGCGTTCACGTTCTGCCTCACGCCATGATCATCCGGTACCGCCATGGCGCCATACACCGGATGCACGCCTGCTTCCGCCAACGCCAGGCCGGCCAGGGTAGTCCCGGTGCCGGCCGCCAGCCACCAAGCGTCGTAATCGGCCCAGCCCAGGTTGCCCAGTTGCGCCCGCGCCTGTTCGAGCAACACCGCGCAGCCCAACGCACCGGTCAGGCCGCCCCCGCCTTCTGGCACCGGATGGAGGTGGGGATACTGTTCGCGCCAAGGCAACCAGAAGCCCGGCTCATGGCGTGCGCGATAGCCGCCATAACCGAGCCAATGCAATTGCATGCCGAACGCCTTGAGGTCGAGTACGGTGGGCGTGTCTTGAGGATGGCCACGCAACAGGCCGACCGTAGGGAAACCGAAGCGCTTGCCCGCCGCCGCCAGCGCGTGCAGATGGTTGGAGTAAGCCCCGCCGAGGCTGATGATGCCGCTGGCGCCGGCCTGTTGCGCCTCGGCCAGGTGGCCGCTGAGCTTGAACCACTTGTTGCCGCTGATCAGCGGGTCGATGCGGTCCAGGCGCAGCACGGCCAACTCAATCCCGTGCAGCCAATCGAGCTGTAAAGGTTCAAGGGGCGCGTGAGGCAGCCAGTCGAAAGGGCCCATCGGAAGGTATCTGAATGAAAAAGGGGGCGGCAGTCTAACACCGCCCCTCTGCGTCGACTTACAGCTCGGCAGCCAGGCGCGAGCCCTGATTGATGGCGCGCTTGGCGTCCAGCTCGGCCGCCACATCGGCACCGCCAATCAGGTGCACGTTCTGCCCGGCGGCGACCAGGCCGTCATGCAGTTCGCGCAGCGGGTCCTGGCCGGCGCAAATGACGATGTTGTCCACCGCCAGCACCTGCGGCTCGCCCTCGGCGCCGATGCGAATATGCAGGCCTTCATCATCGATATTCAGGTATTCGACGCTGTTAAGCATCTGCACCTGTTTGTTCTTCAGACCGGTACGGTGGATCCAGCCGGTGGTCTTGCCCAGGCCGTCGCCGACCTTGGTCGCCTTGCGTTGCAGCAGGAACACCTCACGCGCCGGTGCATGCCGCTCGGGGTTGATCCCGGCTACGCCGCCGCGGGCTTCAAGCCGAGTGTCGATGCCCCACTCTTTCCAGAACGCTTCACGGTCCAGGCTGGTAGACACGCCCTGATGCACAAGGAATTCCGACACGTCGAACCCGATGCCGCCGGCGCCGATCACCGCCACGCGCTTGCCGACCGGCTTACGCTCGAGAATCACGTCCAGGTAGCTCAGCACCTTGGCATGTTCCACACCTGGGATCGCCGGCGTACGCGGTGCGATACCGGTGGCCAGGATCACCTCGTCATAACCGCCCGCCACCAGTTGCGCCACATCAACACGGGTGTTGAGGCACAGCTCGACATGGGTGGTCTGCAATTTGCGCTTGAAGTAACGCAGGGTTTCGACAAACTCTTCCTTGCCCGGCACGCGCTTGGCAATGTTGAACTGGCCACCGATCTCGCTGGCGGAATCGAACAAGGTCACCTGGTGCCCACGCTCGGCAGCCACGGTGGCAGCAGCCAACCCGGCTGGACCGGCGCCGACCACGGCGATTTTCTTGATCTGCTTGACCGGCAGGTAGTTAAGCTCGGTTTCATAGCACGCCCGCGGGTTGACCAGGCAGGTCGTCAACTTGCCGCCGAAAGTGTGGTCCAGGCACGCCTGATTGCAGCCGATGCAGGTATTGATCTCGTCGGCGCGCCCGGCCGCGGCTTTATTGACGAACTCCGGGTCGGCCAGAAATGGCCGCGCCATCGAAACCATGTCGGCGTCGCCCTCGGCCAGGATTTGTTCGGCGATTTCCGGCGTGTTGATGCGGTTGGTGGTGATCAGCGGAATCTGCACCGCGCCGCGCAATTTAGCGGTGACCTTGCTGAACGCACCGCGCGGCACCTTGGTGGCAATGGTCGGGATACGCGCTTCGTGCCAGCCGATGCCGGTGTTGATGATGGTCGCGCCGGCCTGCTCGATGGCCTTGGCCAGTTGCACGACTTCTTCCCAGACGCTGCCGCCTTCGACCAGGTCGAGCATCGACAGGCGGAAAATGATAATGAAATTCGGGCCGACCGCTTCACGCACCCGACGCACGATTTCCACGGCCAGGCGCATACGGTTTTCAAAGCTGCCACCCCAACGGTCGGTACGGTGGTTGGTGTGGGCGGCCAGGAACTGGTTAATGAAGTAGCCTTCGGAGCCCATGATTTCCACGCCGTCGTACTCGGCGACCTGGGCCAGCAGCGAGCAGGTGACGAAATCCTGGATCTGCTTCTCGATGCCCTCCTCGTCCAGCGCCTTGGGCTTGAACGGATTGATCGGCGCCTGAATGGCACTCGGCGCCACCTGCTTGGGACTGTAGGCATAACGCCCCGCATGGAGGATCTGCATGCAGATCTTGCCACCCGCATCGTGCACGGCGCGGGTAACGATCCTGTGCTTTTGCGCCTCTTCGTCGGTGGTCAGCTTGGCCGCACCCGCATACACGCCGCCCTCGTCGTTCGGGCCAATGCCGCCGGTCACCATCAGGCCGACGCCGCCACGGGCGCGCTCGGCGAAGTAAGCCGCCATGCGCTCGAAACCGCCGGGCTTTTCTTCCAGGCCTGTGTGCATGGAGCCCATCAGGGTGCGGTTACGCAGGGTGGTAAAACCCAGGTCCAACGGGGCCAGCAAGTGCGGGTAGGCAGCAGCGGTCATGGTACAGCTCCACAACGGATCATCACGGGACGTGGAGCGCTCGAATGGCACCCCATCGGTTTATGTCCCACAGACTAAGAGGCGACCACCTACCGCTCAATGACTGAAACTGACAAGTTATTGATCCAAATGCACAGCACCCCTTGGCAAGCCGGGCCGTGGGCCCTACCCTAGTCGCGAACCCTGCCCCCGGTCTGTTGTCTGTTGCCCCATGCGTAAATTACTCGTGTTCACCGTCACCATGGCCCTGGTTGCCGCCCTCGCCGCGTATCTGGTCTGGACCCAGGAGCGCCCCGTGGCGCATTACCTGTCGGACCTGCGCATCACCGTCGCCGTCAATGAAGGTCAACCGGCCGAACGTGGCAACCTGCTGGGCATCCAGCCGGAGCTGTTCCCCGCCGACTACCAGAGCCTGGAGCGCCTGCACTTGAAGCTCTCGGCCTATCTGCAAAAGGCCCGCGAACAGGGCTTGATCAACGACAAGACAGTCGTGGTCCTGCCCGAACATATCGGCACCTGGCTGATGCTGACCGGCGAGAAAAACGAGGTGTACCAGGCCACCCACCTCAAGGACGCGATGAACTGGTTGTCGATCAGCAACCCGTTGCAATTCATGCGCGCCTGGATCAGCGCCACCGGCGACAACCGAATGGACGATGCGTACCTGCGCATGAAGGCGCCAGGCATGGCACGCGACTACCAAGTGCTGTTTGGCGGCCTGGCCAAGGAGTTCGGCGTGACCCTGGTGGCCGGCTCCATCGCCCTGCCCAACCCCACAGTGAGCCTGGGGCAGCTGCAGGTCGGTCACGGCGCGCTGTACAACGTCAGCCTGGTATTTGCCGCCGATGGTTTGCCTCTCGGCCAGCCGCAGCGTCAGCTGTATCCAATTTACGACGAGCGCGGCTTTATCAATCCCGGCGATGAAAACATTGTCAGCGTGGTCGACACCCCGGCCGGGCGCCTGGGCGTCCTGATCGGCAGCGACAGCTGGTACCCGGATAACTACCGCAAGCTCAACGAACAAGGCGCCCAGCTGATTGCCGTACCGGCCTACGTGACCGGGCGCGACACCTGGGACCGCCCTTGGCGCGGCTTCAAGAGCGTATCAACGCCTTCGGAAGTCAGCCTCAAGCCCGAGGAAACCAGCGAGGGTGAAGCCTGGCGCCGCCTGACGCTGATCGGCCAGCCGCCCATCAGCCAAGCCACAGCCGGCATGAGCGTGTTTTTGCGTGGGCAGTTCTGGGACCTGGGCAGTGCCGGGCAAAGCTTTCTCAGCCGCAACGGGCACCTGTTTGCCGACGGCGATGCCCGTGGCGCGCGCCTGTTGAATATCTGGCTGTAGCCACGTGAAGCCGGTGCGCCTGGGGGATTTGTCGGTGGGCTTCGTGCACACCCTGGCCGATGCCATCCGCAGCCACGGTTTGGACCCGCAACCACTGTTGCTGCAATACGGCCTGGACCCTGCACGCTTGGCCGAAGCGGGTGCGCGCCTGTCGATCCCGCGCTATATGCGCCTGGGCCATGCGGCCATCCAACTGACCGGCGACCCGGGCCTGGGCCTGCGCATGGGTCAGCTCAGCCGTTTGAGTCAGGCCGGGCTCGCCGGTGTCACCGCCGCCCAGGCGCCGAATGTACGCGAAGCCGCGCGCACGCTGACGCGTTTCGAACCGCTGTATGGCTCCAACTACCGTGGGCAATCGAGTTTTCATGAAGACGCCGAAGGCGCCTGGCTGAGGTTCTATTCCATCAGCCCCTACAATGCCTACAACCGCTTTGTGGTGGACTCGATCATTGCCGGCTGGCTGCATCAACTGTCGAGCCTGGCGCAACAAAGGGTGCAGGCCCAACGCATCGAAATCGAATTCGAAGCACCCGAATACAGCCAGTCGTATGGCGTGCTGGGGGACAGTCCGGTGCAGTTCGGTGCCGACATCAATCAACTGCGCCTGAACCAACCCACGCTGGCGCTGCGCAACCCGGAGCACTGCCCGAGTACCTGGCAGTTATTGCTGCAATTGTGTGAAAGGGAACTGGAGCAACTGACGCGCACCCGCAGCCTGCGCGAGCGCATTACCCGTCTACTCGGGCCGATGCTCAATGGTGGCAGGGAACCCGACCTGGAAGAAGTGGCGGCACGCTTGAAGCTGCCCACCTGGACACTGCGCCGCAAACTCGCCGACGAGGGCACGCAGTTCCGTGCGATTCTCAACGACACCCGCCGCGACCTGGCCATGACCTATATTCGCGATACGGAACTGGCCTTTGGCGAGATCGCCTACTTGCTCGGTTTCGCCTCAGCCCAAGCCTTTCAGCGGGCCTTCAGACGCTGGAACAACCAGACCCCAGGGGAATTTCGCCGCAGTCAGCGGCATTCCGCCTGAAGCCGGGTTAAAGCTCGGTGGCATCGTCGACCGGATCCAGCGGGTCGTGTTCGAATGCCTGGTACTCCAGCAGTTCTTCCTGGTAATCGTCCATGGGGGACTCCTTGTTGAGTTAAAAGCGGCTGCGCAATTAATGACCTGCACGGCCAGCCTAAAGTGCCGTCATGACGAAAAAATGTCTGCGCCGTGACGTTCTTGCATCTAAAGATCAAACGCGGCAGCGACGGGAAGATTTAGCAGACGACTGTCGAGGTGCGATTGCAATCATTGCAATTGCAATCACATGACAGATTCCATTAGGGTAGACACCTCTGTTTCCAGGAGCCTTGTCCAATGCCCGCCTCTACCGAAAGCGCTGCGCAGTTGTGCATAGACGCACTTGACACCTGCTCATACCCGCGCGGCTCGCCGCTGTACACAGTCATGAACATGGCCAATATTTTGGAGTTCAGCCGACAAGCCTGGGTAATTCGCGGCCAGACCCGCACTCGGCGCGTGGGTAACTGGCCCGTCTGGTTTGCCCGCAACACCGGCGAAAAACCGATGCTCTACCTGCACAGTGCCACGTCGTCTGCACAGCTGTGCGCACTGTCGGACCAGACCGCCCAGCGCGGCATTTTGTGCAATGACAGCGAAGCCCAGCCGTCCCCCTGGCCGAAGGGCGCACACCCGTCGCTGCCCTTGTGGCTGTCGACCAATCCGCGCTGCACGCCATACGATCCGGCCTCGGGCGAAGAAGCGCGGGCGATCGTGCTGGCGGGTTTGCGCACGTTATATGTCGAGGGCCAGCCGGGCTTTTATTACCTGGCGCTGCATGATCAGCAAAGCGCAATCGCACCACAGACGCTGGATCCTGAAGGCACGATCAAGGGCATGTATCCCGTCCGGCGACCTGACAACGCAGACGCTGTGCGATTGCTCGGTGCCGGCAAGGCATTGCAGGAGGTCATCCATGCCGCACAGCTACTGGAACATGAATGGGGCATCACGGCCCACGTATGGAGCTGTCCCAGTTATACCCGCCTGGCCCGCGAGGCGGCGGCCGCTGAGCGCTGGAACCGCCTGCATCCGCGCGCGCCCAGGCGTAGCTGCCATTTGCGCGACTGCCTGGCGGGGAGCCGAACACCCGTGATTGCCGTCACCGGCTACCCACAGGCGGTTGTCGATCAATTGGCGGCACATGTGCACACGCGCTTCGTGGCGTTGGGCGCAGGCTCGGTGCAGGCAGCAGCACCGAACCGTTATTGGATTGCGGTGCTGGCGTTAAAAGCATTGGCCGATGAAGGCCAGTTGGACACACAAAGCGTGGAGATCGCCCTGCAACGGTACTACCTGAAATGACCGGAAATGCGGCCCCGCCCTCACGTCATCCCATTAAGTTTTGCGCCGGCCGCGGGTTTGCACGCCGGCGTCCAACGCCAACCCCGCCGTGCGCTCCAGCGCATCGGCGAAGGCGTGGCGATGCTCAGGCTCAATCTGCGACAAAAACAGCTCATCCACAGTGCTTTCGTAGATTTTCCACATTTTCTTACGCAGGGTACGGCCCGCCTCGGTGATCGACGCGAACGCCGCACGGCCATCGCCGTCGGAACGCGAGCGCACCACCAGGCCGTCCTTTTCGAGACGGTCGACCAGGCGCGTGAGGTTGTAGCGTTCAATGGCCAATACATCGGCCAGTTCATGCATACGGCGCGTGCCTTCCGCACCGCTTTCCAACCCCCACAACGCGTCGTACCACGCATACGGCGGCAGTTGCGCCTCGGCCAACCGCCGCTCGATCTCACGGATGACAGTCCTGTGGGCCCTGACAAAACGGAACCATACATCAGGCTCTTTCGACGACATGCAACACCATCCGGGGAATTTCAAGAAGGTTGCAATAGTAGCTCATCCCGGGCTAAATTCCGGCATGTCGTTGCAATTGCAACTATATCGCGCCACTCCCACAAGGAGTCAGCCGCCTGGAATCCGCCTACCCTGGAGCCTCATATGCACCCGAACAACGCAGCATCCCTGGACCACGATCCACAGGAAACCCGTGAGTGGCTGGACTCCATCGAATCGGTGCTGTCTGCCGAAGGTCGCCCCCGCGCCCATTACCTGATCGACCAGCTGCTGGATTTCGATGTAGCGCGCCACGGCGATTTTTACGGACGGGTGACCACCCCTTACGTCAACACCATTGCAGTCGAACGTCAGGTGCCCTACCCCGGCAATCTGGACATCGAACGACGGACCAATGCATTTATCCGCTGGAATGCCATGGCGATGGTGTTGCGGGCAGGCAAACATTCAGGCGTGGGTGGGCATATCGCTACCTATGCGTCAGCCGCCGTGCTTTACGATGTAGGCTTCGACCACTTCTTTCGTGGCCGAACCGACACGTTCGACGGCGATCTGGTGTACATCCAAGGTCACTCCTCGCCGGGCATCTACGGCCGCGCCTACCTGGAGGGCCGTATCAGCGAAGCCCAGCTCGACAACTTCCGCCGCGAGGCCGGCGGCGAGGGATTGTCTTCCTACCCTCACCCAAGATTGATGCCGGACTTCTGGCAATTCCCTACGGTTTCGATGGGGCTCGGGCCGATCACTGCCGCTTACCAGGCCCGCTTTATGCGTTACCTGGAATTTCGTGACCTTAAGCAACACCAGGGTCGCAAGGTATGGGCGTTCCTGGGTGATGGCGAAATGGATCAGCCGGAATCCCTGGCGGCCATTTCCGTCGCCGGCCGCGAAAAACTCGATAACCTGATTTTTGTCGTCAACTGCAATCTGCAGCGCCTGGACGGCCCGGTGCGCGGCAATGCCAAGGTGATCCAAGAGTTCGAGAGTTTGTACCGCGCCGCCGGCTGGAATGTCATCAAGGTGATCTGGGGCGGTGGCTGGGATGCGCTGCTGGAAAAGGACCACAGCGGCCTGCTGCGCCAACGCATGATGGAATGCGTGGACGGCGACTATCAAAATTACAAATCTCAGAATGGTGCCTACGTACGCGAGCATTTCTTCGGCAAATATCCGGAGTTGCTTGCGTTGGTTGCAGATATGTCCGACGACGATATTTGGAAACTCTCACGGGGCGGCCATGACCCGGCCAAGGTTTACAACGCCTACGCCGCCGCGGTACGGCACAAGGGCCAGCCCACTGTGATCTTGGCCAAAACCGTCAAGGGCTTTGGCATGGGCGAAGCCGGCGAAGGCCAGAACATCAACCATCAATTGAAAAAGATGGGGGCCGACGCGGTAAAAGCCTTCCGCGACCGCTTCGGGCTGGAAGTGGCCGATGACCAACTCGACGAAATCCCTTACCTCAAGCCTGCCGCCGACAGCGAAGAAGCCCGCTACTTCACCGCCAGGCGCCAAGCCCTGGGCGGCTATGTGCCGTCGCGCCAAGCGGCCGTCGCGCCGTTGCAGATACCCGAGCTGAGCGCGTTCGCTACCCAACTCAAAGACACCGGCGAGCGCGCCATCTCGACCACCATGGCCTTTGTGCGCATCCTCGGCACGCTGCTCAAGGACCCGCACCTGAGCAAGCTGATCGTACCCATCGTGCCGGATGAATCGCGCACCTTCGGCATGGAAAGCCTGTTCCGCCAGATCGGCATCCACTCTGCTGTCGGTCAGCTTTATACCCCGCAGGACGCTGGGCAATTGAGCTACTACAAGGAGAGCAAAGACGGACAGATCATGCAGGAAGGGCTGAATGAATCCGGCGCCATTTCTTCGTGGATCGCGGCGAGTACGTCCTACAGCAATCATGGCCTGATGACCGTGCCGTTCTATATTTTCTATTCGATGTTCGGCTTCCAGCGCGTGGGCGACCTGGCTTGGGCGGCGGGTGATGCACGCGCGCGCGGCTTCCTGCTGGGCGCCACGGCCGGGCGCACCACGCTGATGGGCGAAGGCTTGCAGCACGATGACGGACACAGCCATATCCTCGCGTCGGTGATTCCTTGCTGCGTGGCCTATGACCCGACATTTGCCTACGAGCTGGCGGTAATTATTCGCGAGGGCATGCGGCGTATGTATGTCGAACAGGAGGACATTTACTACTACATCACCCTGCTCAACGAAAACTACCCGCACCCGGCAATGCCCGAAGGCGTTGAACAGGGAATCCTCAAGGGCATGTATCCGCTGAGCACCCACCCACAAGCGCAGGCACAACTGATGGGTAGCGGCTCGATTTTGCGCGAAGTGATTGCCGCAGCCGAGCTGCTCGCCAAGGATTTCGCCGTGCACAGCGATGTCTGGAGCGTCACCAGCCTGACCGAGTTGCGCCGTGACGGGCACGCCGCCGAGCGCTGGAACCTGCTGAACCCGCAGAGCGAGCCGCGCCAGAGCTACGTTGAAACCTGCCTCGCCGGGAAAACCGGGGCGGTGGTGGTGGCTACGGACTACATGAAGTTATTCGCCGACCAGATTCGCCCTTTCGTGCACAACCGCCGATTCGTCGCACTGGGCACCGATGGTTTCGGGCAATCGGATACCCGGGAGACATTGCGCGAGTTTTTCGAGGTAGACCGCCACTTCATCGTTCTGGCTACCTTGAAAGCGTTGGCGGATGACGGCGTGATAGGCCGTGACAAAATCGTCGAGGCCATCAGCCGCTACGGGATCAACGTCGACAAGGCTGACCCCGTAGCCGTTTGAGCTACTGCGCAGGCATTGGCAGGGGTGGAATCGCCTCTGTCGGTGCCGGCAGGTCAGGATTGGTCGGCGCCGGAGCGGGCTCCATTGTCGGGGTCGCGCTAGGGGCCGGCTCTGGCTCTGGATTGGGCGTGATTGGCGCGATCGGTGCGGCCTCAGGAGGCGGTGCAAGCGGTTGCGCGGCGGCAGGCGCTTGCTGGGCGTCTTGAGGCGTCTCGCGCTTGTCGGCAACCGGAGCAGCCTTGGGTTCGGGCATGCCCAGGTCAGCCTTGGGGCGCTCTGGAATATGCTCGGCCTGCTTCACTTCCTGGGGCAGGAATACATCCACCAGAGCGAAGTAACGCTCATAGAACTTCGGTGCCGAGACGGTCTCGCTCGCTACCTTCACCATCGAGTCATCGGTGGAACCAATCGGCATCGATACCGAGCCGAGCACACCCACGCCGAGGCTTGCGGAGTTGTTGACCTTCTTCAGCGCATAGCGGTCCTGCAAGGCGTTGGCAAACATCGTCGAGTGATTGCTGCCTTTGCCATCAGCGGCACACACCACGTTGAAGCTGATCTGCAGGTGAGTCTCGCCGGTCTGCTGGAAACTCTTGTTACCGGCCACCAGCTTCGGATCGCTGCTGGTGATGATATAGCCCTGGCTTAGCAGGGCCCGGCGCGCCGCTTCACAGGCGGCCACGTCGCTGACCGGGTAATCGCGGGAAAACGTACCGGAATCATCGAAATTTTCGTGTTCATAAATCGCGGTCTTGGGTGACGAGCAACCCGCAGCGCCCGCCAGCACCAGCGCCAACCCTAGGTTTCGCAAGTGAAATGATGTCGACATCGAATATCCTGAGAAAAACAGTCCGGGCGGTATTGTGCAACAGAACGAGGCGTTGGCGCGCGCATTCCTGTCGGTAAAACGTCACAGGTCTTTGAGACACGCGTCCGCGATCATGGCAGGTTTGCTGATGGCGATTCCCTGACGTCCACCCATCGCCCTGGGTACGTTGCTGCATGCAGCACAGCGCATGCCGAAGGATAAGCCTTGGTCAGCCGCCAAAAAAAGACCCCGGCCTTTTCAGGACGGGGTCTTTCTGGTCAAGCCGACATCAGAACTTCTTGATGTCTGCCTCGGTTTCCAACTGCTTGCGGTAGGCAGCAAAGTCTTGCTGGCCAATACGCGAAGCGAGGGCGCGGCGGTATTGCGCCTTTTCTTCGTCCGTAGGCGCAGCCGCTTCATTGACGCCGTTCAAGCGCACGACCACCAGGCTGCCATCGCGCAGGGTGACGGTGGTGAAGGTCGGCTTGTCTTTGGCCGCAGGCTTGGGCATGCGGAACAGCGCTTGCAGCACGGCAGGATCGATGCCTTCCTGGCCACGGGTGGCCGCTTCAGTCACCTTCCAGGCCTGGCCGTCAACCGGCTGGTCCAAAGCGGCCTTGCCATCACGCAGGCTGGCGATCAACTCGTCGGCATGGGCTTTGGCGGCAGCGCTTGCACGCTCCTTGGCCATTTGTGTGCGAATCGCAGCGGACACCGTTTCCAGCGGCAGCTGGGCAGGCTTGAGGTGCTCTTTGGCACGCAGCACGATGATGGTTTCCGGGTCCAGCTCGATGGCGGTGCTGTTGGCACCCTCATCCAGCACTTCCGGGCTGAACGCAGCGGTGACCACGGCACGGTTGGCCGCGACGCCTTCGCCACCTTCACGGCCGAACGGCGCGGACGTGTGTACGGTCAGCTTCAGATCGGACGCCGGCTGGGCCAGGTCGGAGGCTTCGAATGCCGCATCTTCCAATTGCTTGGTTGCTTCGACAAACCGCTGTTCAACCTGCTGGGCCTTGAGCTCGCGGGTCAACTTGTCTTTCAGGCTGGCGAACGATGGCACTTCTGGTGCTTCAACGCCCAACAGTTTGATCAAGTGCCAACCGAAGGCCGTGCGCACCGGCACTGACACCTGGTCTTGCTTCAAGCCGTACAGAGCCGTCTCGAAGTCCGGGTCGTAGACGCCTGGGCCGGCAAAGCCGAGATCGCCACCATTGTTGGCCGAACCCGGATCCTGGGAGAATTCCTTGGCCAGCGCGTCAAACTTTTCGCCCTTGGCCAGGCGCGCCTGGATGTCTTCGATCTTGGCCTTGGCTTGCGCCTCGGTGACCTTGTCGTTGACCTCGATCAGAATATGCGCGGCACGACGCTGTTCAGCGAGGTTGGCGGTTTCTTTCTCGTAGGCAGCCTGCAGCTCATCGTCCTTGACGGTGACCTGGTCGAAGAAGGACGACTTCTTCAGCTCCAGGTAATCGATGACGACCTGATCCGGCGTCATGAACTCTTTGGCATGCTGGTCGTAGTAGGCCTTGACTTCGTCGTCGGTGAGTTTCACCGCAGCCGGGTCAGCCTTGATGTTGACGGTAGCGAAATCGCGTGTCTGTTTTTCCAGACGGGCGAATGCCAGCACCTCGGCATCGGTCACAAAACCACTGCCGGCGATGCCTGCGCGAACCTGGCCGATCAGCATTTCCTGGGTCATCATCTGACGGAATTGCATGCGGCTATAGCCCAGTTGACGGATCACCTGGTCAAAGCGTTCGGCGTTGAACTTGCCATCCACCTGAAACTCCGGCGTCTGCAGGATCACTTGGTCCAAAGCCGCTTCCGAGAAGCCGAACTTGGAGTCCGCAGCGCCTTGCAGCAGCAGCTTGCGATCGATCAGGCCCTTGAGGGCCGCGTCGCGCAGCAGTTTCTCGTCCAACAGGGAAGCATCGAAATCCTTGCCCAGTTGTTGCATCAGCTGGCGCCGTTGCATATCGACGGCCTGGCTCAATTCGGTCTGGGTGATTTGCTCACCGTTGACCTTGGCCACGTCCTGCGCGTTATTACCCGAAGCCTGGAAAATAGCCTCGATACCGGTGAACGCCATCAATGCGACGATGATCCCGATAATGGTCTTGGCAATCCAGCCTTGTGAATTGTCCCTGATATTTTGCAGCATGCGTCCCCCAGAAACGGTTGAACATCAAAAGTAGGCAACCGTGGAGCGTGGGTAGAATCCGGATAGAAGAAAGGCGCATCCGAGGATGCGCCTTCTCGTAACTGGCGGAGCGGACGGGGGTTTTAACTCTGACCCCCGGCGTGGCGACCCGATGGATACTTGGGCCAGCTACCGCTCCGCTGCCAGGCCAGACCTGCGTCCGACCCGGGTAAGCAAAGGCTCGATCGAAGCTTAGTTAACGGCTTCTTTCAGGGCTTTACCGGCTTTGAAACCTGGTTTCTTGGCAGCAGCGATTTGCAGTGCTTTGCCGGTCTGTGGGTTACGGCCAGTGCGAGCTGGGCGGTCAGTCACAGAGAAAGTACCGAAGCCTACCAGTACCACGGAGTCGCCGGCCTTCAGAGCGCCAGTGACGGATTCGATTACTGCGTCCAGCGCACGGCCGGCAGCAGCTTTCGGGATATCAGCGGATGCAGCGATAGCATCAATCAGTTCCGACTTGTTCACTCTAAGTCCCCTTATATATCTATGAGTATGATTCTAAGTTTTTTGGTGAAAGCAAAAATCAGTGCTGGATGGCCTACAGACACTTAAGAGCCGCTTTATAACAAGGGCTCTAAAAAGCTGTCAAGAAAGCCCCCCAGGCTCCAGCACATTAATGCGTGCTAATTCTTTCCTTGGAATCCGACTCGCGTTTTTCGTCCTTCGCGACAATCTCCGGAGCCACATCCGGCAAGGGCTCCGGCGCGTATTGCAGCGCAATTTGCAGGACTTCGTCAATCCATTTAACCGGTTTGATCTGAAGATCCTGTTTGATGTTGTCAGGAATTTCCTTCAAATCACGAACATTCTCTTCAGGAATGATCACGGTCTTGATTCCACCACGGTGTGCGGCGAGTAATTTCTCTTTCAGACCACCGATAGCCAATACCTGGCCGCGCAGGGTAATTTCCCCGGTCATCGCTACATCGGCACGCACCGGAATGCCGGTCAATGCCGACACCAGGGCCGTGCACATGCCTACACCCGCGCTGGGGCCGTCCTTCGGGGTCGCCCCTTCCGGCATATGGATATGGGTGTCGTGCTTCTCGTGGAAGTCCAGGGGGATACCCAGGCTCCTGGCACGACTGCGCACCACGGTCTGCGCGGCAGTGATGGATTCGACCATCACATCGCCGAGGGAGCCGGTCTTGATCAACTGGCCCTTGCCCGGGATCACCGCCGCTTCAATGGTCAGCAACTCGCCGCCCACCTGGGTCCACGCCAGGCCAGTCACCTGCCCTACCTGATCCTGCTGCTCGGCCAGGCCGTAGCGGAACTTGCGCACACCGAGGAAATGTTCCAGCGCGTCGGCCGTCACCTTCACCGAGAAGCGTTTTTCCAGCGCATGTTCCTTGACCGCCTTGCGGCAGATCTTTGCGATCTGACGCTCAAGGCCCCGTACGCCGGCCTCGCGGGTGTAGTAACGCACGATGTCTCGAATCGCTTCGACGTCAAACTCGATTTCGCCTTTCTTCAGGCCGTTGGCCGAAATCTGCTTGGGCGCGAGGTATTTGACGGCGATGTTGATCTTCTCGTCTTCGGTGTAACCCGGCAGACGAATCACCTCCATCCGGTCCAGCAACGCTGGCGGAATGTTCATGGAGTTGGAAGTGCACAGGAACATTACGTCGGACAAGTCGTAATCGACTTCCAGGTAATGATCGTTGAAATTGTGGTTCTGCTCGGGATCGAGCACCTCGAGCAACGCCGACGCCGGGTCGCCACGCATGTCGCTGCCCATTTTGTCGATTTCATCGAGCAGGAACAGCGGGTTGCGCACGCCCACTTTTGTCATTTTTTGAATCAATCTTCCCGGCATCGAACCGATGTAAGTCCGGCGATGGCCACGGATTTCAGCTTCGTCACGCACGCCGCCGAGGGCCATGCGCACGAACTTGCGATTGGTCGCACTGGCGATCGACTCCGCCAGAGAGGTTTTACCCACCCCGGGAGGACCGACCAGGCATAGCACTGGGCCGCGAATTTTCTTCACGCGCTTTTGCACGGCGAGGTATTCAAGGATACGTTCCTTGACCTCTTCAAGGCCGTAATGGTCGGCATCGAGGATTTCTTCAGCGCGTGTCAAGTCCAGGCGTACCTTGGTCTGAGCTTTCCACGGCACCTGCACCAGCCAATCAATGTAGGAGCGAACCACGGTGGCTTCGGCCGACATCGGTGACATCTGCTTGAGCTTGTTCAGCTCGGCCGTCGCCTTGGTCAACGCGTCTTTCGGCAGGCCGGCGGCATCGATGCGCTTTTTCAGCTCTTCGATCTCGTTGTGGCCTTCTTCGCCGTCGCCGAGTTCTTTCTGAATGGCCTTCATCTGCTCATTCAAGTAGTACTCGCGCTGACTGCGCTCCATCTGTTTCTTCACGCGGCCACGAATACGTTTCTCAACCTGCAGCAGGTCGATTTCGCCATCCAACAGTGCCAGCACGTGCTCGACACGGGCCGACAGATCGATGATTTCGAGGATGTCCTGCTTCTGATCGATTTTCAGCGCCATGTGCGCAGCCATGGTGTCGACCAGGCGGCTCGGCTCATCGATGCTGTTAAGGGACGACAGGACTTCAGCCGGGACTTTCTTACCCAGCTGCACATACTGCTCGAACTGCGACAGCAGGCTGCGCACGAACACTTCGGATTCGCGCTCAGGGGCTTCGACTTCGTCGATCAGCGTTACTTCGGCACGCAGGTGGCCGTCCACCTCCATGAAACGCTCTACCGCGCCACGCTGCTCGCCTTCCACCAGCACCTTGACGGTACCGTCGGGCAGCTTGAGCAATTGCAGAACAGTCGCAACGGTGCCGACGCGATACAGGGCGTCTTCGCCCGGATCATCATCAGCAGGATTCTTTTGGGCCAACAGCAGGATCTGCTTGTCGCCCGTCATCGCGGCCTCGAGGGCTTCGATAGACTTCTCGCGCCCCACGAACAGCGGGATAACCATGTGCGGATAGACGACGACATCACGCAACGGCAGGAGAGGCAATTCGATGGTTGTCTTCATGATTTCGCCTCTATGACAGTTGAAAAATAAGCTTGAAACCAAGATGGGGGTTGCATGCAAAAAAAACAAGCTCAATGCCAGCACTTAAACGCATGAATAAATGCGATTTAATCAGCCGTGGCGCAAAAACACCCCAAAAAAAGAAGGGGCCCCGAAAGGCCCCTTGCTTGTACCGCTACGTCACAGACACTTATGCGTCAGGTGCAGCCTTGGCAGTCGGCTCACTGTTTTCATAGATATACAGTGGCTTGGACTTGCCTTCGATAACGCTTTCGTCGATCACCACTTTGCTCACCTCGGACTGCGAGGGGATTTCGTACATGGTGTCGAGCAACACGCCTTCGAGGATCGAGCGCAGACCACGTGCACCGGTCTTGCGCTCCAGTGCCCGCTTGGCCACTGATTTGAGCGCGTCGGTACGGAACTCGAGGTCTACACCTTCCATTTCGAACAGCTTGGCGTATTGCTTGGTCAGGGCGTTTTTCGGCTCGGTGAGGATCTGAATCAAAGCCGCCTCATCCAGCTCGTCCAGCGTGGCCAGGACCGGCAGACGACCGACGAATTCCGGGATCAGACCGAACTTGACCAGATCGTCAGGTTCGACTTCACGCAGGGACTCGCCTACCTTCTTGCCTTCTTCCTTGCTACGCACTTCCGCGCCAAAACCGATGCCACCGCGGGTGGAACGCTGCTGAATAACCTTTTCCAGCCCGGAGAACGCACCGCCGCAGATGAACAGGATGTTGCGCGTATCGACCTGCAGGAATTCCTGCTGCGGGTGCTTACGGCCACCTTGCGGCGGTACCGAAGCGACCGTGCCTTCGATCAGCTTCAACAGTGCCTGCTGTACGCCTTCACCGGAAACATCCCGAGTGATCGACGGGTTGTCCGACTTGCGCGAAATCTTGTCGATTTCGTCGATGTAGACAATACCCATCTGGGCCTTTTCTACATCGTAGTCGCACTTCTGCAGCAGTTTCTGAATGATGTTCTCGACATCTTCGCCCACGTAGCCAGCCTCGGTGAGGGTGGTGGCGTCGGCGATAGTGAACGGAACGTTCAGCAGGCGAGCAAGGGTTTCCGCAAGCAAGGTTTTACCCGAGCCTGTAGGGCCGATCAGCAGGATATTACTCTTGCCGAGTTCGACCTCGTCGCCTTTCTTGTCACGCTGGTTCAAGCGCTTGTAGTGGTTGTACACCGCTACGGCCAGAACCTTCTTTGCACGCTCCTGACCAATCACATACTGGTCAAGGATGCCGCTGATTTCTTTGGGCGATGGGAGTTTGTGCGCACTGCTCTCGGCCTGGGCTTCCTGCACCTCCTCGCGGATGATGTCATTGCACAGGTCGACGCATTCGTCGCAGATAAACACCGAGGGACCGGCAATTAATTTGCGTACTTCATGCTGGCTTTTGCCACAGAAGGAGCAATAGAGCAGCTTGCCGTTGTCCTCGCCGTTGCGGGTGTCAGTCATTCGTTCGATCCAAATCCGATAGGCTTGCAACACAAGATGAAGGCTTATGCGGGCTTTTTCAAGCCCGCCAGTGGTCGGACATGCCGACCAACCCTATTTTGAGCGGCTTATATTAAGCGGGGCGCTTTTCGATCACTGCGTCGATCAACCCGTATTCACGGGCGGCTTCAGCGCTCATGAAGTTGTCACGGTTGGTATCACGCTCGATTTCTTCAAGTGTGTGCCCGCTGTGCTTGGCCATCAGCGTGTTAAGACGCTCACGAATGAAGAGGATTTCCTTGGCATGGATTTCGATGTCCGATGCCTGACCCTGGAAACCACCCAGTGGCTGGTGAATCATCACACGTGAGTTCGGCAGGCAGTAACGCTTGCCCTCGGCACCGGCGGTCAGCAGGAATGCACCCATGCTGCAGGCCTGGCCAATGCAGGTAGTCGACACGTTTGGCTTGATGAACTGCATGGTGTCGTAGATCGACATGCCCGCTGTTACCGAACCGCCCGGCGAGTTGATGTAGAGATGGATGTCCTTGTCCGGGTTTTCCGCTTCAAGGAACAGCAGCTGCGCACAGATCAGGTTGGCCATGTAGTCCTCTACCGGGCCAACCAGAAAGATCACTCGCTCTTTGAGCAGGCGCGAGTAGATGTCGTAGGCGCGTTCACCACGAGCGGACTGCTCGACAACCATCGGGACCAGGCCGCCTGCGGCCTGGATATCAGAGTTCTGCTGAATATAGGAATTACGGAACATGCTCTGCAGTTACTCCCAAATAGTCATGTCTTGAAAACGCATAAGCCAGCGCGAGGCTGGCTTATGGTTGAATTTCCAACGAGTTGGACAATCAGTCGGCTTGTGCTGCTTCCGCCGGCTTGACTGCTTCTTCGTAAGAGACCGCTTTATCGGTCACCTTAGCCTTCTGCAGAACAGTATCCACAACTTGTTCTTCCAGCACAACCGAACGTACTTCGTTCAGTTGCTGGTCGTTCTTGTAGTACCAAGCCACGACCTGCTCAGGTTCCTGGTAGGCCGATGCCATTTCCTGAATCATTTCGCGAACACGGTCTTCGTCTGGCTTGAGGTCGAACTGCTTGACCACTTCAGCCACGATCAGGCCCAGCACAACACGGCGCTTGGCTTGCTCTTCGAACAGCTCGGCCGGCAGTTGGTCAGGCTTGATGTTGCCACCAAACTGCTGAACAGCTTGAACGCGCAGGCGATCCACTTCGTTGGACAGCAGAGCCTTGGGCACTTCGATCGGGTTGGCGGCCAGCAGACCGTCCATAACCTGATTTTTGACCTTGGACTTGATGGCCTGACGCAGCTCACGCTCCATGTTCTTGCGAACTTCGGTGCGGAAGCCTTCGATACCGGTTTCCTTTATGCCGAATTGAGCGAAGAACTCTTCGTTCAGTTCTGGCAGCTTAGGCTCGGAAACACTGTTGACGGTCACGGTGAACTCGGCGGCTTTGCCGGCCAGGTCCAGGTTCTGGTAGTCAGCAGGGAATTCCAGGTTCAGAACGCGCTCTTCGCCGGCTTTGGCGCCAACCAGACCGTCTTCGAAGCCTGGGATCATGCGGTTGGAGCCCAGCACCAGCTGGGTGCCCTTGGCGGAACCGCCAGCGAATACTTCGCCGTCAACCTTGCCTACGAAATCGATGTTCAGTTGGTCTTCGTTCTGGGCAGCGCGCTCGACCACTTCGAAACGAGTGTTCTGCTTGCGCAGGATTTCCAGCATGTTGTCCAGGTCCGAATCAGCGACGTCGGCGCTCAGGCGCTCGATTTCGATGCCTTCAAAACCGGCCACTTCAAACTCAGGGAACACTTCGAATGTAGCAACGTATTCCAGGTCCTTGCCAGCTTCCAGGGACTTGGGCTCGATCGAAGGCGAGCCAGCCGGGTTCAGCTTCTGCTCGACAACGGCTTCGTAGAAGGAAGCCTGGATCACGTCACCTACAGCTTCCTGGCGCGCATCGGCACCAAAACGACGCTTGATTTCGCTCATCGGCACTTTGCCTGGACGGAACCCAGCGATCTTGGCCTTTTGGGCAGTCTGCTGCAGACGCTTGTTGACCGCAGTCTCGATACGCTCTGCCGGCACGGTGATGCTCAGGCGGCGCTCGAGAGCAGTAGTATTTTCAACAGAAACTTGCATGGATATTCCTCGTTGCACAGACGTTAGCCGGCCATTTCCGACCCCAATCAAGGGCATGCATTCTAGTGGGTCAAACTCAAGAAGTCACCCTACTGGAAATACACCCGAAAACAGCCGGCAATTTATCGGTACGAAGGCACTGAAGTACCTCGCCCCGGTGACAAATACAGCCCATTGCGCCAGGGCTCTGCGCCGCCCTTCTATATATAGAAGGAGCCATTCATCTCCCTGACGCCCCGCCCCGCGAACGGAGCGAGCAGGCAACGCGGCATCATCGAGACATACAAATACGACGAAACGCGCTGCCGATGCAGCCCAATAACTGCGGCCACCGAAATACCAAACCGCCAAAACCAAAAAAGGCGCCAGACTGTTAAATCTGGCGCCTTTCGAATATGGGGTGGACGAAGGGGATCGAACCCTCGACAACGGGAGTCACAATCCCGTGCTCTACCAACTGAGCTACGCCCACCATATTGCGTTAACAAAGAAACCAAACTACTTCTTTGTTGAACCTTGCCCTGCCTGACGGCCGAGCAACGTTTATTTGGTGCGGATGAAGAGACTCGAACTCTTACGCCTCGCGGCGCTGGAACCTAAATCCAGTGTGTCTACCAATTCCACCACATCCGCGCTTGAAGCTCTTAAAGCAAAGGCGCCAGACGATTAATCTGGCGCCTTTTAAAATATGGGGTGGACGAAGGGGATCGAACCCTCGACAACGGGAGTCACAATCCCGTGCTCTACCAACTGAGCTACGCCCACCATCTAGCGCTACTTGTGCCAAAGCTGCCTAATGGCGCACCCGGCAGGACTCGAACCTGCGACCATCCGCTTAGAAGGCGGATGCTCTATCCAGCTGAGCTACGGGCGCCTGATTAATCTGTACTCTTGGAGGATTACAAACTAAGTGTTTCCAGCCTTGCAGCACAACTCAATCTGCTTGACCTTCTAACCAGTGCTAGGCTGTGCCCGACAAGTGCGACGAATAGTATAGAGGGTCCCGAAACCCGTCAAATCTTTTTTGAAAAAAATTCATTTTATTTAAGGGGTTAGGGCAATTTGCAGACCAAGCGCCTTTGCCCTCGCGCCTCGGCATGCGAGAATGCGCGCACTTTTCTTCCCCCTCTCGATGGTTAATCACGCGTAATGACTGCACAACTTATCGACGGCAAATCAATCGCCGCCAGCCTGCGCCAGCAGATCGCCAAACGCGTCACCGAGCGTCGCCAGCAAGGCCTGCGCACGCCTGGCCTCGCGGTGATCCTGGTCGGCAGCGATCCTGCCTCTCAGGTTTATGTCTCGCACAAGCGTAAAGACTGTGAAGAGGTCGGCTTTATCTCCAAGGCCTACGACTTGCCTTCCCAGACCACTCAACAGGACCTGACCGACCTGATTGACAGCCTCAATGATGACCCGAACATGGACGGCATCCTGCTCCAGTTGCCGCTGCCCGAGCACCT
Source organism: Pseudomonas sp. (assembly GCF_030147005.1). GTDB lineage: Bacteria > Pseudomonadota > Gammaproteobacteria > Pseudomonadales > Pseudomonadaceae > Aquipseudomonas. Next base: position 9,659 of record NZ_JASLAW010000251.1, on the reverse strand, counting down.
GGACGCCTCCAAACTGCTGGAACGCATCCGCCCGGACAAAGACGTCGATGGGTTCCACCCCTATAACGTCGGCCGCCTGGCCCAGCGCATCCCACTGCTGCGCCCCTGCACGCCCAAAGGCATCATGACCCTGCTGGAAAGCACCGGGGTTGATCTCTATGGCCTCGACGCGGTTGTCGTTGGCGCGTCGAATATCGTTGGCCGCCCGATGGCCATGGAACTGTTGCTGGCCGGCTGCACCGTGACCGTCACCCACCGCTTCACCAAAGACCTCGCCGGCCATGTTGGCCGCGCTGACCTGGTGGTGGTCGCCGCCGGCAAGCCGGGCCTGGTCAAGGGTGAGTGGATCAAGGAAGGCGCCATCGTCATCGACGTGGGCATCAACCGCCAGGACGACGGCAAGCTGGTTGGCGACGTGGTTTACGACACCGCCCTGCCCCGTGCAGGCTGGATCACCCCGGTTCCAGGCGGTGTAGGCCCGATGACCCGGGCGTGCCTGCTGGAAAACACCCTGTATGCCGCAGAATCGTTGCACGCCTAATAACCAGGGGTACTGAAAAAGCCCTGCCTTATCGCAGGGCTTTTTATTGCCAGAAGACAATCTGTTTTCTCAGTTTTAAGCAGTTTCGTCTGGTTCTGTAAGAACATTCGACAGTTTCTGACACCACTCCCAATGTGATCCAGGCTGACCACCCGTCGCGCCCCCGTCCACCTCCCCTCCAGGCCCCGCTCCACCCGCCGATAACCCTACTAACCGCATGCCTACACCTTGCGCCCCTTCCGATCGAGCCCCAACCATGAACCCACTCTCCCTCCTCAAAAAAGCCCGGCCCAACCGTCAAGGCACCGCTACCCTCACCTGCACCGCCAGCGAGCTGGGCGCGTCCTTAGCCACCCTGCGCATCAGCCCTATCCTCATCACCGGCTTCATCTCCCCGCACTTGGACATCGACCAAGTCGCGGCCCAGCTCAAGCGCCAATTCCCTCAATCCACAATCAGCCTCTGCACCACCTCCGGCGAACTCTGCAACGCCGCCAACGCCCTCTACTGCGCCACCGGTGAGCGCTGGGACCGGGTGGTGTTGCAGCTGTTCGACGACAGCGTGATCGCCTCCGCCGAGGTGGTGATGGTGCCGTTGGAATGTGAGGACATCCGCAGTGGCGGCAAGCGCCTGGGCATGCAGGAGCGGATTGCCAAGCTGGTCAGCAATATCAAGCGAGTGCAGGTGCACACACAGATCGATCATCGCGATACGTTGGCGTATGTGGTGTTCGATGGGTTGTCGGCGTCGGAATCGTTTTTTATGGAGGCGCTGTATGAGTCGGGGCGTTTTCCGTGCTTGTTCGTGGGTGGGTCGGCAGGGGGTAAGTCGGATTTCCAGAAGACACTGATCCATGACGGCCAGCGCAGTTATCAGAACCATGCGCAGATTGTGTTCCTGAAAACGGCGGCCGACGTGCGATTTGGTGTGTTTAAAAGCCAGAACTTCGAACCGGCCGATTTGACCTTCAGCGTGTTGACCGCCTCGGTGGAGGACCGCACGATCGACCAGGTGATCGACAGCAGCGGCAACATCAAGAGCATGGTGCAGGCGCTGTGCGATGCATTCAATTGCACACCCCAGGCGCTTGAGTCGAAGCTGGCGGATTACTCGTTTGCCATTCGCGTGGGCAGTGAGTTGTTTGTGCGCTCCATCGCACGCATCGACTATGAGCAACAGATCGTGCAGCTGTTTTGCGACGTGGCGCCGGGCGAGGAGTTGCTGATGGTGCGGCGTACGCCGTTGCGTGAGGCGACACGTTTGGACTACGAGCAGTTTCTGCGTGGCAAGGGCGGCCAACCGATGGCGGGCATCCTCAATGACTGCATTTTGCGAAGGCTAAACAACGGCGCCGAGTTGGGCAGCATGGCCGGCGCGTTTGGTGATGTGCCGCTGGCGGGGTTCTCGACTTTTGGGGAGATTCTGGGCTTGAACCTGAACCAGACGCTGACGGCGATATTCTTCTTTCGCGTGGCCAAGGGCGCCAGTTTCAGCGACGAGTACGTAGACCATTTCATCGCCCACTACGGCGAGTTCAAGGCATTTTTCCTGCGCCGCCAGGTGAAGAAGCTGGCGGGCTTGAACCATGTGGTGGTCAAGCAGATTGCCGCGTTCAAGAACAATGACTTCACCAATACCCTGAATACCCGTGGGCTGGACCGCAATATCCTACCGGTGTTCGAAGGCCTGGCTGACTTGGGCCAGGTGTTGGCGCAGGCCGAGCGGCAGCAGGAGGAAATCGCTTCGCAGCTCAAGCACTACTCGGGTGAGTTGCATGCTTCGATGGATGATCTGGTGGGCACCATTGACCGGCAGAACAGCGTGTCTGCCCAGGCTGGGGCCACGGTGGAGGGACTGTCGAACCAGGCAGATGTCGCGGTGGAGGGTGCGCGCACGTTGGCGGATTCGAGTTTGCGCATCCAGTCGATTGTGCAGGTGATCCAGCAAATCGCCGGGCAGACCAACCTGCTGGCGCTCAACGCCGCCATTGAGGCGGCGCGTGCCGGCGACCTGGGCCGAGGCTTTGCGGTGGTGGCGGACGAGGTGCGCAAGCTGGCAGAGATCACGCGCAAGAATGCAGCGGAGATTGGCGTGGATATCGACGTGCTGTCATGCGAGATACAGCGGGTAGCCCGGCAGATTGAAGACCAGTCCAGCGGTGTGGGCGCGCTGCGCGAGATGCTTGATGCGCTGGAGGCGTCAAGCCGCGCGACTGAGGGTACGGCGCAGCGTACGAAGACGATTGCGGATACGTTGACGGGCCTTACGCATGCGTAGACTTTAAGGGGAAAGCGCGGGTGCCCGAGTCGCCAGGGTTGCAACGCGCACCTGTGCCTGCCGTTGAATGCGCTTGGCCAGTCCGTCCACATTCGGTTTACTTGGCGAGGCGAACGGCGCTGCGAGACACTCCCCTATCCCACAACAGCAAAAGGCCTTAAAGCGGCAGCCGATCTACGCGATCAAGCAATAAGCCTGGCAAAGCATGGGGTTCTGGATGATCGGCGATACGCTGAGCCGTTCCCGAACTCCAGCTACATGCCTGTTTCGCGGGATCATCAGTGAACCGCTTGGGAAACCCAATCACCGCATTACAACGGCCGCCATACTTATGCAACTATGTGCTTGATGGCGGGAATAAACCGGCATTCATTCCTGGCCAGCTCTGGCACAGCATCCAAGTGCTACTGACGACCTATGCAAAGTGGCTGTCGTCGACCACCGACTGGTCTGAAGTCGGAAAGCTGGAGCACTCCATGATGGGTACAAAATCAGTACAACCCTGACCAGTCATCGGCTTAGGACCTTTATTTAAAGGGTCTCTATCACTTTCTGATCCATACTCCTAAAATGTAACGCTATTTGTCATCAAACCCGTTTCCAAACGGTATTTCCTTACTTTTTAGCGAGTTCATCCGCGTGAAAATTCGTCTTTCTATTGTCAGCCTTTTTTTTGCACTTACAGGCACCTTCGCCCACGCCGCCGAATCCACCCAGGCCCCGCGTGACGGTTCGAAACTGCAAATCGCTTCCGGCAGCGCCATGCTGGTGGATTTGCAGACCAACAAAGTCATCTATTCCAGCAACCCCGACGTCGTGGTGCCCATCGCTTCGGTCAGCAAGCTGATGACCGGCCTGATTGTGCTGGAAGCCAAGCAGAACATGGACGAATACATCGACATCAACATCACCGACACACCGGAGATGAAAGGCGTGTTCTCGCGCGTGAAGATCGGCAGCCAAATGCCGCGCAAGGAAATGCTGCTGATCGCGCTAATGTCCTCGGAAAACCGCGCCGCCGCGAGCCTGGCCCACCATTACCCGGGCGGCTACGCGGCGTTCATTGCCGCGATGAACGCCAAGGCCAAGGCGCTGGGCATGACCAGCACCCATTACGTGGAGCCGACGGGCCTGTCGATCCATAACGTGTCGACCGCCCGGGACCTGAGCAAGCTGTTGGCCTATGCGCGCAAATTCCCGATGTTGAGCCAGTTGAGCACCACCAAGGAAAAGACCGTGGCGTTCCGCAAACCCAACTACACCCTGGGCTTCTCCAACACCGACCACCTGATCAATCGTGCCAACTGGGACATCAAGTTGACCAAGACCGGTTTTACCAACCAGGCCGGGCATTGCCTGGTGCTGGTCACCAGCATGGGTAACCGCCCGGTTTCGTTGGTAATCCTGGATGCCTTTGGCAAGTTCACCCATTTTGCCGACGCCAGCCGTATTCGCAGTTGGGTCGAAACCGGCAAGGGCGGCCCGGTGCCGGATGTGGCGTTGCGCTACAAGGCCGACAAGAACCTGAAGAATCGCCCCGGCGCGGCAGAGGTTCGCCGCTGATCCAGGCACACGCCACTGAAACACATTGTTATTTGCGCTCTGCCAGCACCTTGAGCGCTTGCGCCGCCGCTTGCTCCTGTCCTGCCTGGGACGTGGCGTTCGCGGCATTGCGCCACCGCTGCGCGTCCACATTGGCCGGCAGCTGGCTTGGGCGCTGGGTGAGAATCGCCCAGTGGCCCGCGCTCTTCCACGCCGACTCGAAGTCGCTGAAACCCATCATCAATCGCCGCTCCATGCCGGACCGCAACAGCACCGTGCTCTTCTGCTGATTGAACCCCACCACCACGACATAGCGAGGCCCCGACCAGAAGCTTGAGTTGATCCGCGCCATCACCGGATACCCCGCCGCAACCTGCGCCAGCACCGCCGTCAGCTTGGCATCCAGTGGATACACCATCAGCCCGTACTCACGCGCCAGCTTCTGCATGTTGCGCTCAAGGTCCGCCTCGGCGCCGGGCAAGTGCAGCGGCTTATCCAGCAACCCCGGTGTCATCACAATGCCTTGTTGCGACAGCATGCTGGCCAGAGCCGTAGGCCCGCTCTGATACGCCTCGCTTCGAAAGGTGGGGACGCCGTTGAGCTCAACCCGCTCCGGCAGGCCGGGGAGTTTCGAAGGCTGACTGGAACAAGCCGTCAGCCCAAGGGCACAGGCGAGCAGGATGGATGCTTTAAGGTTCGACCGTAAGCGCAATTTTTTACTCTCTTGATCAACTGCCGGTGAGGGTCCCGATCATAGGATGCTCTTGGGCAGGGGTATAGCCTTCAGTGTCGGTAAAACGCCTGCCATAGAGCAAACAAGTTGGATGAACACGACCATTGGTCAATAGCAGGCAACCGCCGGATAGCTAGACTGTCCATTGAGAAGACTGTGTGTACCCCGGACGGGGTGAAGGGAGGCCTGAATGAGCCTTGCAACGACGATTATCATGTTGGTCTGCGGATGGCTGGCGGTGGCCGCCGCCATGTTGTGGGGGGTCATGCGCGTGACTCGCCGACATCATCACCCCCACGTCAAACCTGCTGCGCCCGCCGAGCCGGGCAAGACGACCGCGCATCACGCTTAGCCGGGCATGCAATTGAAGTCTTGCGTGGCGGCGACTTCCTTGCCGTGGCCATCCTTGAGCGCTGCGCGCACTGTCGTACCCAGGCTCGATTCCTCCAGAGTGTAATGCTCACCCGCCTTGAAATGCTTGTACTCGACCCGGCCCTGGCAGTCCTGCTGGTTGTCGTCGCCAGGCTCTTCTTCAAATAACGTCACGTCCAGGCGATGGTCCCCGGGGCTTACTTCAAAATAGCGCCCGTCATCCACGCGCTTCCCGTCGAGGCGCTCGGCCAGCAGGTCATTCGGTGCTTCTTCCTTCAAGCCGATCCAGGCCTGGCTCGGGTCGGCCTTGGGTAGCGGGCCGGCGCACGCCGACAACAACACGACAGCCGCAAGGGCGGGGATCAACAACAGTGTTTTCGGTGACATGGCAGGGCTCCAAAAGCTCATCAGTAAAAAGGCGTATCCGATGGCTGACAAGCTTGAAGAGCCGCCGTTTGTAGAACAAATGAATACAAATGAAACGATCTTCAGCCGTTACCTAAATGTTCCTTCACCTGGCTGAAAGGTGCGTGTTAGGTGGGTCGGGCAAGACTGCCGGGGTTTGCAATCCTGCTTTTCTCGGAGACTCACGCATGCTCGGGCTGGTAAAGACCGCACTGCACAAGCCGTACACGTTCATTGTGTTGGCCATATTCATCTGCATCATCGGGCCCATGGCGGCCTTGCGTACGCCCACCGATGTTTTCCCCGATATCGGTATCCCCGTGGTCGCCGTGGTCTGGCAATACAACGGCCTGTCGCCGGATGCCATGGCCGGGCGAGTGATCTACACCTACGAACGCTCTCTGAGTACCACCGTCAACGACATCGAACACATCGAATCGCAATCGCTGCCTGGCATGGGCATCGTCAAGATCTTCTTCCAGCCCGGCGTGGATATCCGCACTGCCAACGCCCAGGTAACGGCGGTGTCACAGACCGTGCTCAAGCAGATGCCACCGGGCATCACACCGCCGCTGATCCTCAACTACAGCGCCTCCACCGTGCCGATCCTGCAAATGGCGTTCTCAAGCCCAAGCCTTTCGGAAGCCAGGATTCGCGATCTGGTGCAGAACAATATCCGCCTGCCGCTGAGCGCCCTGCCCGGCCTGGCGATGCCCACGCCGATGGGCGGCAAGCAGCGCCAGATCACCCTCGACCTCGATCCTCAGGCCCTGGCTGCCAAAGGTTTGTCGGCCCAGGACGTAGGCAATGCCCTGGCGCTGCAGAACCAGATCATCCCGGTGGGCACCGCCAAGCTCGGTCCCAACGAATACACGATCCTGCTCAACAACAGCCCCAAAGCCATCGATGAGCTCAATGACTTGCCGATCAAGAGCGTCGACGGCGCGATCATCACCATCGGCCAAGTCGCCCACGTGCGGGACGGCTCGCCACCGCAGACCAATATCGTGCGCGTCGACGGCCACCGCGCCGTGCTGATGCCGGCGTTGAAGAACGGCAGCATTTCCACCTTGTCGATCATCGACGGCATCCGCCAGATGTTGCCGCGTATCAACGAAACCCTGCCGCCGTCGCTGAAGACCTCGCTGCTGGGCGACGCCTCGGTGTTCGTCAAGCAATCGGTAGGCAGCGTGGCTCAGGAAGGCATCATCGCCGCCCTGCTGACCAGTGCGATGATCCTGCTGTTTCTCGGCAGTTGGCGCTCAACGCTGATCATCGCCGCGTCGATTCCCCTGGCAGTGCTGTCGGCCATCGCGCTGCTGGCGGTCAGCGGGCAGACCCTCAACGTGATGACCCTGGGCGGCCTGGCATTGGCGGTGGGCATTCTGGTGGACGACGCCACGGTGACCATCGAAAACATCAACTGGCACCTGGAACAAGGCAAGGCGGTGAAGACCGCGATCCTGGACGGTGCCGCGCAGATCGTCGGCCCGGCGTTCGTCTCGCTGCTGTGCATCTGCATCGTGTTTGTGCCGATGTTTTTGCTGCAAGGCATCGCCGGGTACCTGTTCCGGCCGATGGCGCTGGCGGTGATCTTTGCCATGGCCAGTTCGTTCATCCTCTCGCGCACCCTGGTGCCGACACTGGCGTTGTTTCTGCTCAAGCCCCACATACCGGAGCAAGGCCCGGGGCATCATCCGGAAGATCAATTTATCAACCACCACGAGGGTGAACAGCACAGCAAGCCGCGCCATGCCGTGCTGCAATCGGTGCTGAACTTTCAGCAAGGGTTCGAGCGGCGCTTCTCGAACATCCGCGACAGTTACCATGGGCTGTTGATGCTCGCACTGGGCGCACGCAAGCGCTTTATCGTCGGGTTTCTCGCCTGCGTGCTGGCCTCGTTCGTGTTGCTGCCCAGCCTGGGCCAGGATTTTTTCCCGGCGACCGATGCCGGGGCACTGGCGCTGCATGTTCGCCTGCCGCTGGGTACGCGCATCGAGGAAAGCGCCGCCGCGTTCGACCGCATCGAAGCGCGGATACGCGAAGTGATCCCGGCGCAAGCGCTGGACACTGTCGTCGACAACATCGGCATCCCGCTCAGCGGCATCGACATGGCCTACAGCAGCAGCGGTACCATCGGCCCGCAGGACGGCGATATCCAGGTCACCCTGAAAAAAGACCACGCGCCCACCGCCGGCTATGTGAAAAGACTGCGTGAAGCCCTGCCGCAAAGCTTCCCCGGCAGCCACTTCGCGTTCCTGCCGGCGGACATCAGCAGCCAGATCCTCAACTTCGGCGCGCCGGCACCGCTGGACGTGAAAATTTCCGGGCGCAACGATGCCGAAAACCGCGCCTATGCCGTGGAACTCGAACGGCGCCTGCAACACGTGCCCGGCATCGCCGACCTGCGTATCCAGCAATCCACCGGTTACCCGTCGCTGCAGGTAAATGTGGACCGCCTGCGCGCCAATGGCCTGGGCATCACCGAAAAAGACGTGACCAACAGCATGGTCGCCTCGCTCGCCGGCAGCTCCCAGGTGGCCCCCACGTTCTGGTTGAATCCGGCCAATGGCGTGTCCTATTCGATCGTGGCCGCGACGCCGCAATACCGTCTCGACAGCCTGCCATCCCTGGAGGCGCTGCCGGTGACCGGTGCCGATGGCCAGTCACAGATCCTTGGCGGCGTGGCGAGTATCTCGCGAGTACAAAGCCCGGCGGTGGTGACGCACTACAACATCGAGCCCACCCTGGACCTGTATGCCAACGTGCAAGGCCGCGACCTCGGTGGCGTCGCCCGTGACGTGCAAAAAGTGCTGGATGACACCGCCTCCATGCGCCCCAAGGGCGCGACGATCAGCCTGCACGGGCAGATCGATGCGCTGCATGAGGCGTTCAGCGGGTTGAGCTTCGGCCTGCTCGGCGCAGTGGTGCTGATCTACCTGTTGATCGTGGTCAATTTCCAGTCCTGGGCCGACCCCTTTGTGATCATCACCGCGTTGCCCGCAGCGCTGGCGGGGATCGTGTGGATGCTGTTCCTCAGTGGCACCTCGTTGTCGGTGCCTGCATTGACCGGCGCAATCCTGTGCATGGGCGTGGCCACCGCCAACTCGATCCTGGTGGTGAGCTTCTGCCGTGAACGCCTGGCCGAACATGGCGACGCCTTGAAAGCTGCGATGGAGGCCGGTTACACGCGCTTTCGCCCGGTGTGCATGACCGCCCTGGCGATGATCATCGGCATGCTGCCCCTGGCGCTTTCCGAAGAACAAAACGCGCCGCTGGGCCGCGCCGTGATCGGTGGCTTGATCTTCGCCACTATCGCCACATTGTTGTTTGTTCCCGTGGTCTTCAGCCTGGTCCACGGTCGTCATCCTACTCGCGCAATTGCTGGAGAAACGCACCATGTCGTTTGATCAAAAACCCTCGCGCAAGCGTCTGATGCTCATGGGTGTCGGCGGCCTGACCCTGGCCGCCCTGTTGGTCGCCAACGGCTTGCACGCCCGCACGTTGCATGAACAGTCGGTCACCGCCTGGACTGAAACCGCGGCCATCCCCCAGGTGATGGTGTTCCAGCCCCAAAAGAATGCCGTCGGCGACACCCTGCGCTTGCCGGCGCACCTGGAGGCCTGGAGCAAAGCGTCGATCCATGCGCGGGTCAGCGGATATCTAAAAGACTGGAACGTCGATATCGGCAGCCAGGTCAAGGCCGGGCAAATTCTCGCGCAAATCGACAGCCCGGACCTCGACCAGCAATTGGCACAAACCCACGCACGTCTGGTCCAGGAACAGGC
>NZ_JASLAW010000052.1 GCF_030147005.1 Pseudomonas sp. | reverse complement strand
CATTGGCGGGCTTCTTTTTTGTCGGCATACATGCACCTCTAGCTACATGTTATGCCCGAACACAAAATTTCTGACAGTCTCTGCGATGGATGTCCAATTTCTCCCCCCGAAGCCTCAACCGTTTGAAGGAAACCGATGCTTCCTTCTCGACTCGGCGAACGATCATCAGCTTCAAGAGTGACTGCAGCCCCTCAATCGTTTGGTTACCAGCCACCACGACTGGTCGACAATCCAATGGATCATTGAATGTTCCAGGATCGGCGTAGTAGACCTTTCTATGGTAGAGCTGCTCCACCATCCGATCACTGAAACCGAGATACTTGTACAGACTCTTAGGCTCTGCTCCCGCCATAACTACCACTCCATTTCAGTCAAGCGTTGACAATCATCCAGTCTCAGCCAACCACTGAGCAACTTACAAGAGGGACGCGGCCAACCTTCCGTTGAGTTTAGGGTTGTGCCCACAGACCAAAAGACACATGCAGTGCCTTAGCCGCCAGTTGATCGTTAGCCCATGTTCCGCCGACCCGCTCGGCAACATGCCCAGGTGGCCCCGATCTTCAAGGCCACGGCGCCCAGGCGCTGATCACCCGTTCGCGTCGCATCCTCGTGCGAACACCGTTGCTGCAACGGTCGATGCCGCTCTTCCCCGCCAGCTCAACTCTGGCATTCGACCCGTGGGGCCACGTCCCTACCGGGTGTCTCCACGTTCATGTCCTACCGAACCGAAGGAGACTGTCATGTCCCAATCATCTGCCGTCGCCGGCGAGGCGACCTACTTTGATCTGCACACCCAAGGCCTGGGTTACCTCAACCGTATCCGCGAGGTCACGCCCAGCCGAGGCAAGGCGTTTTTGGCCTGCACCATCGCCGCCCTCAATGGCCCGACCGAGTCACCCGAGTACCGCTACTTCGATGTCACCGTCTGCGGCGCCGAGGCCCGGCAACTGGTCAATCGTTACGCCGAGGCCGTCGAACAGGGCCACAAGGTGCTGATGGGTTTTCGCCTCGGCGATCTATGGACCGATCTGTTTCGCTACAGCCGTGGCGAGAAGGCCGGCAAAACCGGCGTCAGCCTGAAAGCGCGGTTGTTGTTTGTCAGTTGGGTCAAGGTCAATGGGAAGCTGGTCTATCAGGCCCGGCCTAAGGCTGAAGCCGACGATGCCGAAGCAACACCGGCCGCAGACGCGCCGGCGATTGCCGAGTCCATCTAGACCCGTATTCCGTTCATCCATCCGACGGCGTCACGGCTTGCCGTGACCTCGTCGTACGCTATGGAGGATTCCGCCATGGAAACCGCATGCGCTGCCGCCCCGCGCTTTTCGCCGGGCATGATCGTCGCTACGGCCGGGGTTCAAGCCCTGATCGAAAGCATCTCCTTTCAGCCTCTCACCTACCTGCTGCGCCATCTCCATGGCGATTGGGGCGATGTCGATCCCGAGGACTGGGAAGAAAACCAGTCCGCACTGGAGCACGGCAATCGTCTGCTGCCCCACGGCGATGCCACGATGCTGGATGTCTGGAACCAGCAGACCGACGGCGGCTCTTCGACGCGCCGCCTGCTGGACGCCCGCCAGACGCTACGCCGCCCCTTGCAGCCGCCGGTGCCGATAGTCGATCAGACCGGCTACACCCGCACCGCGCAAAGCGAAATCTACCGCCAGTTCCAGCGCCTGCCCAACCCGGACCTGGTGATGTATGTGTTCCCGCATCTGGCCGGCAGCGAGTCGGTGCCAGTGCCCGGTTACAGCACGGTGTTCCCGCTGTATCAGCGGGTGCACTACGCCCTGCCCGGCGAGCGGGTCGAGGACTACTGATGAAACGCGTGCAGCGTCGGCCGGGGGATGCCTGGCAACGCTATCTGGCACGGCTACGCGGCCTCGGCATCCCCGCACCGGGGCGTGACGCTACTCGCCGTCCTGCCACCCGCGCCGACGAACAGCAGCTGTACACCGCGCCGCTGTCTTTTGTCGATCTGCTGCCCTGGGTTGAGTACCTGCCCGACTCGCAGAGCCTACTGCTGGATGACGGTCAATCGGTGGCGGCGTTTTTCGAACTGAGCGCCATCGGCACCGAGGGCCGGGAGGCCGAGTGGTTGTGTACCGTGCGCGATGCACTGGAAAACGCCTTGCAGGACAGCTTCGATGAACTGGACCAGCAGCCATGGGTGGTGCAGCTCTACGCCCAGGACGAGACCGATTGGGACGAGTACCTCGCCGGGCTGCGGACTTACATGCAGCTGCGGGCGCAGGGCACGGCGTTCAGCGAATTCTATTGGCGTTCCATGCAGCAGCATCTGCAAGCCGTGGCCAAACCCGGCGGGCTGTTCGAGGACACGACCGTCAGCCATCTACCCTGGCGCGGCCAACGCCGCCGCACGCGGCTGGTGGTGTACCGGCGTACAGTGGGCACCCCGTCACGACGCGGCCTGCCCCCGGAAGCAGCGTTGACGGCCGTCTGTGAACGCCTGCTCGGTGGCCTCGCCAATGCCGGCGTCCACGCCCGCCGCCTGGAGGCTGCCGCAATCCACGCCTGGTTGCTGCGCTGGTTCAACCCCGCCCCCGACTGGCTGGGCACGGACGTCGAGGCACGACGGCGCTTCTATCGACTGGCCGCGCTTCCGCCACCTCCGCAGGCGAACGAACTGGAGCTGGCCAGCGGCACCGACGTCGCCCAGCGCCTGTTTTTCCGTCAGCCCCGCTCGGACGCCGAGCACGGCGTGTGGTGGTTCGACGAACAACCGCATCGAGTCATTACCCTGGACCGGCTGCGCAGCCCACCCGGCATTGGCCATCTGACCGGTGAGACCGCCAAGGGCGGCGATGCGCTCAACGCTGTGTTCGACCAACTGCCGGAAGACACCGTCTTGTGCCTGACCCTGCTCATCACCCCGCAGGATCGGCTGGAGGCCCAGCTCAACCACCTGAGCCACAAATCCGTGGGCGACACCCTGGATTCGCAACAGACCCGCGAAGATGTCGAACAGGCGCGCAGTTTGATTGGCCGCTCGCACAAGCTCTATCGCGGATCGCTGGCGTTCTACCTGCGCGGCCGTGACCTGCCGGAACTGGACGCACGCGGCATGCAACTGGCCAATGCCTTGCTCAATTCCGGCTTGCAGCCAGTGCGCGAAGAGGATGAAGTGGCGCCGCTCAACAGCTACCTGCGCTGGCTACCGTGCGTGTTCGATCCGGAGCAGGACAAACGCCAGTGGTACACCCAACTGATGTTCGCCCAGCATGCGGCCAACCTCGCACCGGTCTGGGGCCGCAGCGAAGGTACCGGCCACCCTGTCATCACCTTGTTCAACCGTGGCGGCGGGCTGATCACCTTCGACCCGCTGAACCGATTGGATCGGCAGATGAACGCGCACCTGTTCCTGTTCGGCCCGACCGGCTCGGGCAAGTCGGCGACCTTGAACAACCTGCTCAACCAGGTCACGGCGATCTACCGACCGCGGCTGTTTATCGTCGAAGCCGGCAACAGCTTCGGCCTGTTCGCCGACTTCGCCCAACGCCTGGGCTTGAGCGTGCATCGACTCAAACTCGCGCCCGGCGCTGGAGTCAGCCTCGCACCGTTCGCCGATGCCCGCAGGCTGGTAGACAGCCCCAGCCAAGTCAAAACCCTGGACGCCGATGCGCTGGATGATGACGACAGCGAGACAGCGCACGAAGACGAACGCGATGTGTTGGGCGAACTGGAAATCACCGCCCGGCTGATGATCACCGGCGGCGAAGACAAGGAAGAACAACGCCTGACCCGCGCCGACCGCAGCCTGATTCGCCAGAGCATCCTGGATGCGGCCCGTCACTGCTCCAGCCAGCAACGCACGGTGCTGACCGAAGACGTGCGCGACGCCTTGCGAGCCATGGGTCAGGATCTTGCCTTGCCCGAATCCCGGCGCGTGCGCCTGCTGGAAATGGCCGATGCCATGGACCTGTTCTGCCAAGGCAGCGACGGCGAACTGTTCAACCGCGACGGCACGCCCTGGCCCGAGGCCGACGTGACCCTGGTCGATCTAGCCACCTACGCCCGCGAGGGATACAACGCGCAGTTATCGATCGCCTACATCTCGCTGATCAACGCAGTGAACAACCTGGCCGAACGCGACCAGATGCTCGGTCGGCCGATCATCAACGTCACTGACGAAGGGCACATCATCACCAAGAATCCGTTGCTGGCACCCTATGTGGTCAAGATCACCAAGATGTGGCGCAAGCTCGGGGCCTGGTTTTGGTTGGCCACGCAAAATCTGGATGATCTGCCCAAGGCCGCCGAACCGATGTTGAACATGATCGAATGGTGGATCTGCCTGAGCATGCCGCCGGATGAGGTGGAGAAGATCGCGCGGTTTCGTGCGCTGACCCCGGCGCAGAAGGCGTTGATGCGCAGTGCGCGCAAGGAGGCCGGCAAGTTCACCGAAGGGGTGATTCTGTCCAAGTCGATGGAAGTGTTGTTCCGCGCGGTGCCGCCGAGCCTGTACCTGGCTATGGCGATGACTGAACCGGAGGAGAAACATCAGCGTCATCAGTTGATGCAGGCTCATGGCATCGATGAGCTGGAGGCGGCGTTCAAGGTAGCGGCCGAGTTGGATGGCAACCGGGGGATCGAACCGCTGGTCGTTGACCTGCCGGAGCCTGACTAATCCGCATTGGGATGCTGCCGTGCCACACAAATACTACCGACCAATAACGCCGTTCATCATATGGGCTGCGGAGTTCGATATACCTGTTCGGCCGAACGCCAGAGAGTATCGAAGGTATCCCAACTCATCAAACCGTTACCCCGTTTAAGATTGATGCTCATGCCCGGCACGTTCTCAAATAGATGTTCGTTCACCAAGTTCATGAAATCTGTATTGAATTCACTCTTCAGCGGCACTGGATATTTACCTACCCAGTAGATGGCGTGCGTATAGAGATCAAGAATCCCTTCCTGAAGCTCAGAGACATCGACCTCCGCAAGCTTCCTGAGCGGGTTCAGCTTGTGAACTTTGTCGAACTTGATCGCCTTTGATACGAGAATGGCCTTGTAAATCAACTCCATCGACAAACCACACAACATCACAAAGACATCATGAGAAGCCACCGACATTGAATAGCCCTTGGGGTAGTCAAGCCACTCGGTCACCGCATCGCTGTGCGAAATGCTGTAGTGGATGGCGCCTGCAGACGCTCTCATATCCGCTGATTTATTGAACCAATAAGCTGGCTCCTGCATCCGCCTGTCAAATTCTTGCTGAGAAAAATCCATGTTTACTCCGTAGGTTCGACCACAAATTAGACCCTCCTTTATACCTGCTGGCGACGGTTTCAGTGCATGGATAGAAATGGACACCCAAAATACCCGAGCAAAAAAGCGTATCGACGACTGTCGCATTGCGACTGGCATCCATCGATGCGCCGCCGTCTACTGAATACAGTGATAGAGGTGAAAGCCTACCTCTGAATGTCGTGTCGCCTGGTTTTGTCGGTGACCCGCCCAGGTAGTCGAGATCTTCAAGACTACGACGCGTCCAACGCGTGATCCCGCCGCCTGTATGGCATCCATCCCACTACACAACCATCTTGTGCCTATCCCGGAAGCCCCTGCCTCCGGGCGGGAGCTTTCCACTTCTCCCTGGAGACTCCCCATGGCTAAACCACCAATGATCAACGACGCGATAGCGCCGGCCACCCCGTCCACCGCACTGACGGCCAACGAAGAGCAACTGGTCCACCAAGCCCTCCGCGTACTGGAGCAGCGCCTGTTCCACCGCGGGCCTCGCCTTGAAGACCCGCAGAGCGTACGTCACTACCTGCGCCTGGCGTTGGCCGCTGAGAAAAACGAAGTGTTTTCCATGCTATTCCTCGACAACCAGCATCGCGTCCTTGCCTTCGAACCGCTGTTTCAAGGCACCGTTGACAGCGCAACCGTGTATCCACGAGGCGTTGTACAGCGCGCCCTGGCGCACAATAGTGCCGCCGTGATCTTTGTTCACAACCATCCGTCCGGCAGTACCCAACCCAGTCACAACGACATCGTGCTGACTCAGGAGCTGAAAAAGCTGTTGGACGTCATCCAAGTCCGGGTTCTTGACCATTTCATCATCGGGGAGGGCGAGCCGTATTCATTTGCAGAGTCCGGTCAGCTTTAATTCCCCTACGGCATGTAGACGCAATGCCAACCACTGGAGATCCCGACGATGATCCACAGTACGTCCCACAACGCTCAGCTCATCCTGCGCATACCCCCGCGACAAGTCGCCGTTCTGCGGCAGGCAGCCAAGCTGAGCAACAAATCGCTGACCGATTTCATTCTCGACAGCGCCTGCCAGGTCGCCGAGCAGACCGTGCTCAACGGCGAACAAGCCCAGACCTTCGTTGAGCTGCTTGACCGGCCCGTGCAAGACAATCCCGGTTTGAAAGACCTGCTGAGCCGCCCCGTTCCGTGGTGCAACTGATGCTTTGGACGCACCCGCACGCTGCTTGACTCGCTGAACCTCAAGGCGCCCGACTCGGGCGCCTTTTTTGTCCTATCGGTCAACATCCAACGTCCTGCTGTAGCCGACTTCCGTCATCCTACAAACACTTTGCCGTGGGCTCGGTCTCGATTTCGTCCAGGTGATTGTGGGCCCCACATACGCGCTCCTAGACTCCGCCGCCGTAGGGCAGATCTCTGCCGCCACCACTCGCAAGGAGCCACACCCGTGACCAAGACCTCAACCGCCCTCCTACTGCTTGCACTGACCAGTCTGCTGGCAGGCTGCGCCACCAACCCCAACGTTCTGCAGATACACAAAGTCACCGCCGAAACGATCGGCCTGGCGTCCACGGATGAGCTGACCATGGGCCCGGTAACCAAGGGCAAGGAGGACTTCCTGGGTGGTGCTGAACTGACCTTCAAAGCCACAACTGCGAAAGGACGCGTGTTCAACTGCTCGACGTTCATGACTCCGGGCATCCTGCTTGAGCCGCCGAAGTACTCGCGACTGACCTGCACGAAGTAAGCCTGATATCCGGTGCGGGCATCGCGCGCACCGGCTATGCGGATAGATGCCGGTGTGAAGCGCGTCAGTCGCAATCCGCATCTGGCTGATTGAGAAATACCAGCACACCCAAAATGGCCGCATAGAATTTGAACGCCGCATTCTGGCCGTTCCATTCCTGGGATTGCCACATCAAAAACCACTCGCCACCGATCACCATGAAGCCAAAGAACCACACCAGCAGGCCAGCGGTGAGGCCCGCGACGGCGCAGGCTTTGGCACGATTAAACTGCTGGCCGCTGCGGTGCCGGGCGCGCCACAACAGCAACGCACCAACGGCCAACAACATGGCCGTCAGCGCCTCACCCGCAATGATCAGCCAGTAGGCCGCGTGCCATAGCCACGACATGTTGAGCGCGCGCCACATGGCGGCGTTGCCGGGGAAGGTGGTATCCATGCTCAGCACGTGCTGGACGAAGTTGAAATTGGAGGTGTAGTCGGTGAGATTATTGAACGCCGCCAGCGCCGCGAAGGCCGCCAACATCACAACCAGGATGATTTTTGCGTAACGAATGCCCATGCTGTTTCCCTTAAATGCCTGAAACGTCCAGTACGCTACACCTACGCCAACTCACAAAATCCGAGACAGATCCATTTGTGACGTACGAATCTGCGGAATAGATTCCAGGCAGACCCAATAGGGGGAGCGACGGCCCCTCTTTTCCTCGCGCCATGACCTGTATTCCGCGCTCAACTACCCCTTGAATTCCCCACTGGTAGTTGATCCCCATGTACCGTCGACACCGTTTACCCGCTGCTGTAAGCCTGATCTTGCTAGCCGTGGCGGGCAGCGCCACCGCCATCGACAGCGCCACTCTCGCCAGCTCCAGCCTGACCCCAGACTGCCTGGCCTACCGCATTGCCGGCGCGTGCTACTGGCTGCGCTGCACGCCCTACGGCTGCAAGGTCAAAACCTCGGTGAAGGTGCGTCACTATGTGCCGGACGCGGTGGTGTCGAGCTATGCCGACACAGGGAACAACCCGTGGCGCGAAGTCGCGTTGATGAGCCCGACCAATCCCGCCTCGCAAGGTGGCGGCGACAGCACGAGCAATCAGGCCAACGAAAACGCACTACTCAAGTTCAAGAATGCGGACGTGATCGGCCATCCGGGCACGCTGGTGTTCAATCGCTTCGCCAGCCAGTTCGGCTACAGCTGCACCGGTGCCGGCACCGCGTACAGGCCGTATCTGCTGAGCAGCTTCGACTTCCTCGCCTGGCGCTACAACCTTCCCGAGATGGCCTACCCGGAAGCCTTAACCCCCGGTCAGCGTGAAGTCGGTGTCGCCGGGGATCTGTGGGGCAGCGTGTACCCGCGCGGCGGTCTCCTACAGCAGGCGGATGACCACAAGGCCGCGGCCGTGGTCGCCCAGCGCGCCGGCGATGTCGTCACCCGCAGCGGTCAGCCGCATCTGTATCAGTCCTTGCTGGCCCAGGCGCAACCGGGCTATTGGCCGGCCGGCGCACTGCGCGAGAACGATGCCGACAGCGGCAAATGGCAACGGCTGCAACCGGACCTGTCGATGAGCTGTGCGGTGTTCCCCAATAGCGAGGTGTTGCCGCAGGCCGAGGATGGCGCGTATGCCTGGGGTTTGTGGCGCCCGTATAGCTGCTGCAAGCGCGAGGGCCAGTTGTTTCTCGGCAGCACCGACACAGGGAGTTGAACGATGAAGACCCACTATGTGCCCAACGACATGCGCTTTTGCTTGCCGCTCCAGCAGTAACGGAAGTACCACGAACGCCCGCCCGAGGCCGTCACCGCCAGGGAAAGGCCGTCAATATCGCCGAGGGTGTAGTCTTTGCCGGTGGGCTTGGCCTGCCGGACGGCAGCATCTGAAAGAGCAATGCTTCTAGCCTCCTGAAGGTGGAATTCAGGGCTAGATGTTCAGCAAATGACTCGTCGGGCTCCTGCAACAATCCGATTTCGACGCCCGCCATTTTCATGGACTAGATTCTGGACTAAAAACGTCCGGATACCCGTGGCTTTCGATGGATGCTGATGGACGAAAAAAGACGCCGAAGCGTCTCTTTTCAATGACTTACAGACTTCCTTAGAACTCTGTAGATCGATGTATGGAGCGGGAAACGAGACTCGAACTCGCGACCCCGACCTTGGCAAGGTCGTGCTCTACCAACTGAGCTATTCCCGCTTGGTGGTGCGCATTCTATAGAATCTTGAGCACCCGTCAACCCCTTGATTCAAAAAAGTTTTATTTCTTTTCAACCGTGGTGCGCAGGTGGGGCCAGGCGGCACGCAGGTATTGCAGCATGGACCACAGCGTCAGGCCCGCAGCGATGAGCAACAAGGCGTAGCCGGTGAGTACCCAGAACGAGAAGTCCGACGGGTTGGCCAGCAGGATAACCAGCGCGAGCATTTGCGCGGCGGTTTTCCATTTGCCCATGTTCGACACGGCGACGTGGGCGCGGGCGCCGATTTCGGCCATCCATTCGCGCAGGGCCGAAACGACAATCTCGCGACCGATGATCACGGCGGCCGGCAGGGTCAGCCACAGGTTGCCGTGCTCCTGCACCAACAGCACCAGGGCCACAGCGACCATGAGTTTGTCGGCCACCGGGTCGAGGAACGCGCCGAACGGGGTGCTTTGCTCCAGGCGGCGCGCCAGATAGCCGTCGAGCCAGTCGGTAGCGGCGGCAAAGGCAAATACCGAACTGGATGCGACATAGCTCCATTCATACGGCAAATAGAACAGAAGAATAAAAATCGGAATAAGCAGTACGCGTAGAACGGTGATCAGATTAGGGATATTCATCGGCACAACTGGCTACGAGGTGAGAAGGCATTCTATTCGCTGTGCAGATTGGCATAAATCAATTCAGCGAGTTTTTTACTGATACCGGGTGCTTTGGCTATTTCGTCAATGCTGGCACGGGAGAGCTCCTGCAAGCCACCAAAATGTTTTAGCAAGTCTCGACGCCGCGTCGGGCCGACCCCTGCTACCCCTTCCAGGGTTGAGGTTCGGCGGGTTTTGCCGCGGCGCGCACGGTGACCGGTAATAGCGAAGCGGTGGGCTTCGTCGCGAATCTGCTGGATCAGGTGCAATGCCGGGGAGTCGCCCTTCAAAGTGAACTCATGGGCGGCATCATTCAAGTACAACGTCTCGAAACCGGCCTTGCGCGTGGTGCCCTTGGCCACGCCAAGCAGGATCAGGTCGGGCACGGCCAGTTCGTTGAGGACGTCGCGGGCCATGGATAACTGGCCCTTGCCGCCGTCCACCAACAGAATATCGGGCAACTTGCCCTCCCCGTCCTTCAACTTGCTGAAGCGCCGCGTGAGTGCCTGGTGCATGGCGGCGTAGTCATCGCCGGCGGTGACGCCTTCGATATTGTAACGCCGATAGTCAGACTTGATCGGGCCTTCAGGGCCGAACACCACGCAGGAGGCCACGGTGGCTTCGCCGCTGGAGTGGCTGATGTCGTAACACTCCAGGCGCTGGGGCGGCTCGTCCAGGTTAAGCACCTCGGCCAGGGATTCAAAGCGCGCGGCTACGTGCTGTCGATTGGCCAGACGTGCGCCCAGGGCCTGTTCGGCGTTAGTCACGGCCAGTTGCTGCCAGCGGGCACGGGTGCCGCGAACGCGGTGGCTGATGTCCAACTCACGACCGCGCAGTTCGTGGATCGCCTCGATCAAGGTCGGGAAGTCTTCGTGGACCACGTTGACGATAAGCTCCGACGGCAGGTCGCGCTCAGGGCTGCTCACATAGTATTGGCCGAGGAACGCGGCCATCACCTCAGAGACGTCTTCGTCGATACCGGTCTGCGGGAAGAAGTTCTTGCTGCCCAGCACTCGCCCGCCACGCACGCTGATCAGGTGCACACAGGCGCCACCCGGGTTGACGAACGCCGCGATCACGTCGACGTCGCCAGTGCCGCCTTCCATGCTTTGCTGGTCCTGGACGCGGCGCAGCAACGATATCTGGTCGCGCAATTCGGCTGCCTTCTCGAAATCCAAGGTGCTCGCCGCCTGCTCCATCGCGCCGGACAACTCATCGGTAAGCGCGTTGCTGCGCCCCTCGAGGAACATCACCGAGTGACGCACATCCTCGGCGTACTCCGCCGGCTCCACCAGGCCCACACAGGGTGCCTTGCAGC
>NZ_JASLAW010000201.1 GCF_030147005.1 Pseudomonas sp. | reverse complement strand
GGAGAGGGTGATGGTCTCGGTGCCTTCGCCGCCCATGAAATCGCCGGCGGAGAACAAGTCAATGCCGGTGACTTTCAGCTTGGTGGAGGTCACGGAGCCTTTATAGGTGGCGAAACCCAACTGGGCGAGATGGTTGGCGCACACCTTGGCTTGTTCGAACAGCGGTGCGACCAGGCCGTAGGCAATCCCACGGTGGCTGGCGCATTCACCGATCGCGTAGATGCGCGGGTCGTAGGTTTGCATCGTATCGTTGACCAGAATCCCACGGTTGCAGGGGATGCCGGACTGTTCCGCCAGCGCGGTGTTGGGGCGGATGCCGGCTGCCATCACCACCAGGTCCGCGGGGATGATGTCACCGTTCAAAAATTGCACCGAGCCGACCCGGCCATTGCCGGCATCGTGCAGGGCCTGGGTTTGTTCGCACAGGCGGAACACCAGGCCACGGCTTTCCAGCTCGGTTTGCAGCAGTTGGCCGCTGGTCTTGTCCAGTTGCCGTTCCAGCAGCCATTCACCCAGATGCACCACCGTCACGTGCATGCCGCGCAGCATCAAACCGTTGGCGGCCTCCAGGCCGAGCAGCCCGCCACCGATGACAACTGCGTGCTTGTGGGTCTTGGCGGTGTCGATCATGGCCTGGGTGTCGGCGATATCGCGGTAGCCGATCACGCCCTGCAAGGTATTACCTGGAATGGGCAGGATAAACGGCGTGGAACCGGTGGCGATCAGCAGGCGATCGTACTCGGCTTCGGTACCGTCTTCGGCGATGACGCGGCGCTTGACCCGGTCGATCTGCACCACCTTGCGGTTGAGCAGCAGCTTGACGTTGTTATCCAGATACCAGTCCAGGTCGTTGAGCACGATCTCTTCGAAGGTTTGCTCGCCGGCCAGTACCGGGGACAGGAGGATGCGGTTGTAGTTGGTGTGGGGCTCGGCGCCGAACACAGTAATGTCATAAAGGTCGCTGCTGAGCTTGAGCAATTCTTCCAGGGTGCGAACCCCGGCCATGCCGTTGCCGATCATCACCAGTTTGAGTTTTTTCATGTCGCTCTCCGACCAATCACGCGCAAACAAAAAAAGGCGCCCCCGCTAGTTACCTAGCGAGGACGCCTTTGTCCTGGTCCCGTTCTCTCGGGAAGCTCGATCCTTCGACGTTGAAGGCGCGGCTATATGTGGGTTGTTGAGGAGGCTAATGCAGCAGCTGTGCCAAGTGTCGATGCCCCCGGGTTTATTGGCTATTAGATGCCGATGCTCTGGAATTTTGCGGGTTAGTGGTGCAATAGCCAGAACAGCAGCACCAGATTGATCAGCAGCGAAGCCATCGCCAGGGTTTGCCAGACCTTGAGCGGTTCACGCTCCAGCAAGGGGCGCGGGCGCACGCTCAGTTCGCGGCGGTCGGCCTGTTCCAGCACCAGCAGCCATTCTTCGGCGGTTTCATAACGTTGCTCCGGTTGCGCGGCCACGGCGCGTTCCAGGCTCAATGGCAACCAGTCCGGCACATCGGGACGGTAGCGGCTGGCACTGACCGCCTGAGTGAAGCGCGGGCGTTGGAAGGCTTCGATTTCGCCGTAGGGATAGTGGCCGGTCAGCAGGTAAAAGAGCGTGACGCCGACGCTGTATAAATCCTGTTGTGTCGTAGGGCGCTCGCCGTTGAACGACTCCGGCGCGATAAAACTCGGGGTGCCGGGCAGCACATGCGCGCGGTCTTCGGACAGCCCTGGGCAGTAGGCCAGGCCGAAGTCCAGCACGCGCAGTTCGCCGTCGTCGCCGAGCAACAGATTGTCCGGCTTGATATCGCGGTGCAGGATCTGCCGCCGGTGCAGCAGGCCGACTGCGCGCAGCAAACGCTCGGCGATGGACTGCCATTGCGCCAGGGGCAACGGGCCCTGGCGCTTGAACAGTTCGGCAAGGGTCTGCCCGGGATATTCGCGCATGACGTAGTACAAATGCTGACGCCCGCTGGCGGCGTGGACTTCAGGGAAAGCGCGGCCGGCGACCCGGCGCAGAAACCATTCTTCCGATAGCAAGGCTTGGGCGGCGTCAGTGTCGTCGTCGCGGCTTAACGGCAGGGTTTTAAGCAGCCAGGGCTGCTGTTGAGCATCCTGTACCCGATACAGCAGCGACTGTCGGCTCTGCGCCAGCAGGCTTTGCACGTGCCAACCCTCGAAGCGTTGCCCGGCTTTGAGCGGCGGCGGCAGTGACCACTGCTGCAACTGCACCAGTGCGTCGCCCAGTGTGGCGGCGCCGAGGGCGTCGATGCGCACCAGCAAGGCGCTGGCATTGTCCTGGCTTCCCGCCAGGTGGGCGGCATTGACCAGGGTGTTCACCGCCAGGTCCAGGTCGGTTTGCTCGCGCAAAATCGCGTTGATGCTGTGGTCGCCCAACGTGGCCCACACGCCGTCGCTGAGCAGCAGGAAGCACTCGCCTGCGCGCAGTTCTCCATCGAGAAAATCCAATACCAGGTGTTGGTCCAGGCCAAGGGCGCGCTTGAGCACATGCTGCATGCCCGGTTGCTCCCACACATGGTCCTCGCTGATGCGTTGCAACTCGCCATCCAGCCAGCGATAGGCCCGGCAGTCGCCGACGTGGGCCAGGGTGAAACGCTGGCCGCGAAACACCAGGGCACTGAGGGTGGTCAGCAGCGGCTGGCCGCCGCCATTAGCTTGCAGCCAGCGGTTCTGCGCGACCAATAAACGTTCCAGCGCCTGGGCCACGCCCCAGGTCTGCGGCGTGGCGTAGTAGTCCAGGGCCAGCGCCTGCAAGGTCGAGCGTGCGGCCAGGCCACCGTCGGCGCATTGACTGACACCGTCGGCCAGCGCGCACAGGTAGCCTTTGCTCGCGGCCAGTTCGGCCATGGGCGTGACCACCCGCAGCGCGTCCTGATTTTCTGCCCGAGGGCCAATTGCGCTGGCGTGGGCGACGCTCAGTTGCAAGCTCATCAGACGCGCGCGGCGGTCACGGCAGCCGAGCCCCAGGTGGTTCTCCAGCGCCGCTTGACGCCGTGCAGGCCAAACCAGGCCAGCACGCCAAGGCTGGCGAACAACCACAGGGCCAACTGGTAACTGCCGGTACTTTGTTTGATCGCGCCCATTCCGGCTGCCAGAGCGAAGCCGCCGATGCCGCCGGCCATGCCGATCAAGCCGGTCATGACGCCGATCTCACTGCGAAAACGCTGGGGCACCAGTTGGAATACCGCGCCATTACCGGCGCCGAGGCCGAGCATCGTGCAGACGAAAAGCGCCAGCGCAGCGTAGGAACTGGGCAGGTTGAAACCCACCGCCGCAATGCAGACCACCGCCACGCCGTACATGCCGAGCAGGGTCTTGATCCCGCCGAAACGGTCCGCCATGGCGCCGCCCAATGGGCGCATCAGGCTGCCGCCGAAGACACAGGCCGCAGTGTAGTAGCCGGCGGTCACCGGGCTCAGGCCGTACTGGTCGTTGAAGTAGCCGGGCAGGGCGCTGGCCAGGCCGATAAAACCGCCAAAGGTCACGCTGTAGAAGAACATGAACCACCAACTGTCGCGATCACCCAGGGCTTTGAAGTAGTCGGCCATCGACTTGGCTTTCGGGCGTTGCGGGGCATTGCGCGCCAGCCAGGCGAACACGATCAGGCTGAGGATCAGCGGAATCAACGCGAAGCCGAACACATTGCTCCAGCCAAAGGCAGCTGCCAGTACCGGCGCCAGCAAGGCGGCAAACACGGTGCCGGAGTTGCCGGCGCCGGCGATGCCCATGGCTTTGCCCTGGTGCTCGGCCGGGTACCATTGCGAGGCCAACGGCAGGGCGACGGCAAAAGAGGCACCGGCCATGCCGAGGAACATGCCCAGCAGCAGCGCTTGCTCGTAGCTGTGAATGCCCAGTTTCCAGGCGCAGAACAACGCCACAATCACAATCACCTGGCCGATCAGCCCGGCGGTCTTGGGCGACAGTTTGTCGGCCAGCATGCCCATGAGAAAGCGCAACACCGCGCCCGCCAGGATCGGCGTGGCCACCACCAGGCCGCGCTGTTGAGTGGTCAGGTGCAAGTCGGCGGCGATCTGTACCGCCAACGGGCCCAGCAGGTACCAGACCATGAAGCTCAGGTCGAAATACAGGAACGCGGCAAAGAGGGTCGGGGTGTGCCCGGATTTCCAGAAGCTTGATTTCATCACGCACCTCAACGGTTGGGGGTCTTGTCAGAAGGCCGGGTGGCTCCATGCACTGGCGCCAGAACGAAAAAAACGCCGCCACCGGGTTCGCGAGGGCAAACCGGGTGTGCGACGTCTTTGTCGTTTGTGGGGCAACCGCCGTTGGCTACCTGTAAAGGTTCTTTAGCAAGAGCCGCGCCAGATCACCCGAGCAATTCGCTCATGGCAATAATCTGTTCGGCGACCTGAATCAGTTTCTGCTGACGACTCATGGCCTGGCGGCGCATGAGGGTGTAGGCCTCTTCCTCGTTGCAGTCCTTCATTTTCATCAGCAAACCCTTGGCCAGCTCGATGCGCTTGCGCTCCGCCAACTGTTGATCGCGGGCATGAAGCTGGGCGCGCAGGGCCTGGTCGCTTTCGAAGCGAGCCATGGCCACATCGAGGATCGGTTGCAGGCGCTGGGCCTGGATGCCTTCGACGATATAGGCACTGACCCCGGACTTAATCGCCTGGCGCATGACATTCGGGTCGTGTTCATCGGTAAACATCACGATAGGGCGGGGCTGGTCGCGGCTGACCAGCACCACTTGTTCCATCACATCGCGGCCGGGTGACTCGGTATCGATCAGGATCACATCGGGGCGCACCGTTTCGACGCGCGCGGGCAAGTCGATGGTCAGGCCGGATTCATCGATCACCTCAAAGCCGGCCTCGGTCAGCGCGGCCTTGAGCCGGCCGACTTTGCGCGGGGTGTCGTTGATCAACAGGATTCGCAGCATGGTCGTGCTCCTAGCGCAGCGCTTGGCGGCTGATGTCGTCCGCCATGGCGTGCAGGCGGAAGCTGCGGGCATAGCCTGCGGGGTCGGAACCGTCCCAGATTTTGCCGTCGATCAACTGGCTGCTGCGCATGTCCTGGGTATTGGTCGGGACGCCGACGGCGGTGGCGGCTTGACGGTACACATCCAGTTGTTGCACTTGGCGGGCAACGGCCAGGTAGTCCGGGTCTTCGCGCAGCAGGCCCCAGCGACGAAATTGGGTCATGAACCACATACCGTCGCAGAGGTAGGGCAGGTTGACCGCGCCACCTGCGAAAAACCGCAGCGCATGCGGGTCCTGCCACTGGTTGCCCAGGCCATCGTCGTAGCTGCCCAGCAGGCGCGGCTCGATACAGTCCAGCGGTGCGTCGAGGTACTCGCGGGCGCTGAGCAGTTGGGCGGCGGAGCGACGGTTTTGCGTGCTCGCTTCGATAAACCGACTGGCCTCGAGAATCGCCATCACCAGGACGCGGGCAGTATTGGGGTAATGCTCGACAAAGGCCTGGGTACAACCCAGGACTTTTTCCGGATGATTCGGCCAGACCGCCTGGCTGGTCGCCAGGGTGAACCCCTGGTTCTGCCTTACGGCGCTGGCGCACCAGGGTTCACCGACACACAGGCCGTCGATACGGCCCGCTTGCAGGTGCGCAACCATTTGCGGCGGGGGCACCACCACGCTGTCTACGTCGCGCAACGGGTGGATGCCCTGGCTCGCCAGCCAGTAATACAGCCACATTGCGTGGGTGCCAGTTGGAAAGGTCTGGGCAAAGGTGAGTTTTGTGCGGCTTTGGTGCACATGCCGATCCAATGCCTCAGGACTGGTCACGCCTTGCAGTTGCAGCCCACGGGACAGGTTGATGCCCTGTCCGTTCTGGTTCAGCCCCATCAGCACCGCCATCGGGCTCGGTGCAACGCCACCGATGCCCAAGTGCACGGCGTAGATCAGGCCGTAGAGGCTATGAGCGGCGTCCAGCTCACCGCTGACCAGTTTGTCGCGCAAGTTGGCCCAGGACGATTGACGCTTGAGGTTCAGTGTGAGGCCGTAGGGTTGCGCAAAGCCCTGAGTGGCTGCAACCACCAGCGAGGCGCAATCGGTCAAGGCCATGAAGCCCAGGTCCAGGCTGCTCTTTTCCGGGGCGTCACTGCCGTTAACCCAGGCCAGCGCGGGGTTCACCGAACTGTTGCCGACCGAATCGTTCATCAACACCTACCTTTTCTCTCAAAAAAAAGCGTCGTCCCCTCGGATGGCGATACCAGCCATTACAGGGAAACGACGCCTTTGTCCGTAGGCTCGCTCCGTCGCTGGCGCGCGCCCTGATGTTGAGTACATAGCAAGGCACATGCCACGGGGCAGCCGTCAGCTTTCCATCATGATTGAACCTCGCTTGCCTTTCAGTATGGCCGCTCTTTTGCGTCCTACCGCCCCAGGAAAACCCAAGGTGCATGCTGACCCGCCCTTTAACACGAACCGCCACTGGCTCGGTAACACGCTGCTGTGGGTGATGCTGTTGCTGGCCAGCGGTGTTGCCTGGGGCGAGCCGTATCAGGCCAGGGATGAAAGCCTGAAGAGTTTTTTCACCGCGCTATCGGTGCCTTTGGGAACGCCTGTGGTGGTCAGTCGGGAAGCGGCGCACAAGCGTGTCAGCGGAGCATTCGATTTCGACGCCCCTCAACAGGTCCTCGAAGCACTGGCCCGCCAGGAAGGCTTGATCTGGCACAGCGACGGGCAAGCCGTGCACCTGTACGCGGCGAGCGAAGCGAGAACCTCGGCGGTGGCGCTGCGGCACATTTCGGTGAACCGGCTGCGCGGCATCATGCGCCGAACGGGGCTGGATGAGTCGCGCTACCCGTTGCGCGACAGCGGGCCGCGGACGTTCTACGTGTCCGGGCCGCCGAGCTATGTCGATCAAGTGCTGCGGTTGACGCAATTGACGGACCGGCAACGCAATGAGCTGCGTGTGGGGGCGAACACCTTCGGTGTGGTGCAGGTGTTCAATACCAGCGTTGAGGACCGGGAGTATGGAAGCGGCGCAAACAAGGTCAGCGTGCCGGGAATGGTCTCCATCATTCAAAGCCTGCTGGCCGGTGAGAAAAAGGGCCCGCTGGCGGACAAGAACCTGACCCTGATTGCCTATCCGGATATCAACAGCCTCTTGATCAAGGGCAAACCCGCTCAGGTAAGCCTGATCGAAAAACTGGTGGATGAACTGGATGTGCCCAAGCAACTCAATGAAGTCTCGTCATGGCGCGTGGATGTGGGTCTTGACGAATCGAAGCCCCCGGCCGGGCCGCCGCCGTTGACGGCCGCGCAATATGAACGTGTGCAACGTGCGTTCGTAAGGCCGGGCCGCGAGCGCTCTCCTGAATAAGGCGTTAGTCCATGTACCTGGAAATACTGCTGCAGGAGCAACTGATCAGCCGCAAGCGCTTGGCTGCGTTTGCGCCGGGCAAAGTCTTGCCGTTGGCGCCTGAGGTCATCCATTGCGTGGAGGTACGGGTCAATGGGCAACTGATGGCTGTGGGTGAGTTGGTGCAGTTGGAGGACCGGCTGGGGGTTGAGCTGCATGAGGTGTATCAGGAGTGGCTGCCTCGTTCGGGTTGAGTCGCGAGTTGTCTTACAGCAAGACGCTGAAAAACCCCGCTTGAATAAGGTTTTTCCTAGCGTGATACGCGAGACAGGTTTTTATAGTCATGCCATCGGGCGAGTGCGTCGCCACAGGAAGATCGGATTTGAATGTCAGCAGTCGAATGTGCAGGTGCCCCATGACCGTCGTGATTGAAGGATCGCCAAAGTCCCTCGTTTTCGCTCATTGGACCTTGCATGGCGACGGTCGACTGACGGGCAGGGAAACCGATATTCAACTGCCGCCCAAAGAAGGGCGCGTGCTTCGCCTGTTGCTTGGGTCCGGCGGTTCGTTGATGACCAAGGACCGCCTGTTGGCGCTCGCCTGGCCGAGGGGCGAGGTGGCCGATGAGTCATTGACACGTTGCATTTACGCGTTGCGCAAACACTTGAAAGCCGACAGAGGGTTTATCAAGACCGTGTATGGCAAGGGGTATCGTTTCACCTGCCCCGTACAGGTCGAGGGCGCTGAGCCAGCGCGTGTCATGCATGTGTGTTCGGCGTGCGGGCAGGTCAGCCGTGTTTAAGGTTTTGGGCAGGGGCCTGATACTCAGTGCGCTGATGGGCAGCAACCAGGCGCTGGCCTATTGCTGGGATGAAGTGGCGCGTCGCTACAACTTCGAACCAGAGTTGCTGCAGGCCATCGCGGCGGTAGAGTCGGGGTACCGCGCCGAAGCGGTCAACTATGCCAATGGCAATGGCACGCATGATATCGGTTTGATGCAAATCAACAGCAGCCACTTGCCTCGCTTGCTCAAGCTGGGCATTACCGAAGAACGATTGCTCAGCGAGCCATGTTTGTCGGTGGAGGTTGGCGCCTCGATCCTTGCCGAGTTCGTTCAGCGTTTCGGCTATAACTGGACGGCGGTGGGTTCCTACAATGTGGGGCCGCGCGCAGGGGTGGAGCGTGACGCGTTGCGCATGCGATACGCCGAAAAAGTCTGGGCCCGTTATGAGGCATTGATGGCCCGTCGTAATTGACGATTGGGCGGCACGCCTCGCATGCGGCCTGTCTCCCCGGCTATAATCGCGCCACCTTTCGCCGCCTTCGAGTCTAGCCCGCCCATGTATACCCTGGCCCGCCAGCTGTTGTTCAAACTCTCCCCGGAAACCTCCCACGATCTGTCCCTGGACCTGATCGGTGCCGGTGGCCGCCTGGGGCTCAATGGCCTGGTGTGCAAGGCTGCGGCGAAAATGCCGGTGTCGGTGATGGGGCTCGAATTCCCCAACCCGGTCGGGCTGGCTGCCGGCCTGGACAAGAACGGCGCGGCCATCGACGGGTTTGCGCAGTTGGGTTTCGGTTTCGTTGAGATCGGCACCGTGACCCCTCGGCCGCAACCGGGCAACCCCAAGCCGCGGATCTTCCGCCTGCCGGAAGCCGAAGCGATCATCAACCGCATGGGTTTCAACAATTTGGGCGTGGACCATTTGTTGTCACGGGTTCAGGCGGCGAAGTACAAGGGCATCCTCGGTATCAACATCGGCAAGAATGTCGACACGCCGGTGGAGCGTGCGGTGGATGATTACCTGATCTGCCTGGATAAAGTCTACGCCCACGCCAGCTATGTCACCGTTAACGTCAGCTCGCCCAACACCCCGGGCTTGCGCAGCCTGCAGTTCGGTGACTCTCTCAAGCAATTGCTCGAAGCGTTGCGCCAGCGCCAGGAAGACCTGGCGGTGCGCCACGGCAAGCGCGTGCCGTTGGCGATCAAGATTGCTCCCGATATGAGCGATGAAGAAACCGTGCTGGTGGCCCAGGCCTTGTTGGATTCGGGCATGGATGCGGTGATCGCGACCAACACTACCCTCAGCCGTGTGGGCGTCGAAGGCCTGGCCCACGGTGACGAGGCGGGCGGCCTGTCCGGCGCTCCGGTTCGGGACAAGAGCACCCATATCGTCAAGGTGCTGGCCGCCGAACTGGCCGGGCGCTTGCCGATCATCGCCGTGGGCGGAATCACCGAAGGCAAACACGCGGCTGAAAAGATCGCAGCGGGTGCCAGCCTGGTGCAGTTGTACTCCGGTTTCATCTACAAAGGCCCCGCGCTGATTCGCGAATCGGTGGACGCGATCGCCGCCCTGCGCTGATGCTTTTGCTGTGAACGCGGGCCTGCTCGCGAAAGCGGTGGGCCAGCCTGCCTGTTGCCGATACATCGCTTCGCGGGCAAGCCCGCTTCCACAAAGATCCGAGCGCGCCAGGCTCTTATTCTCCGGGCAATAAAAAGGGCTCCGTAAAGGAGCCCCTGGGCCGAAGCCCGCCGTCCGGATAGGACGTGCGTGGTTAAGTCGTTACATATTCAAGTTGATGTGTCGGAATTAAATGCCCTGATTAGCCGACGGCGTGAAGTTCGTTGAGTCTGTGGATGCCCGCAGTGCCAGTCATACCGTCCCAGTTGTCGCCGCGTCCTTCTCGCCAGCCATTGATCCAGGCTTGGCGTACCGACGGTAGAGTAAATGGGCAAAGCTCACGGGATTTTCCATGAACGCCATATTGATATCCGCGTAAAAATGCTCTTTCCAACGGATCACGCTTAAGTCTTCTCATAGGGTGTTTCCCTCACTTGTTGACTGTCTAGATATCCTTCGGCCTCGTGTGAGGCCGGGCAGAGTTTTTCTGCCGTTGGTGGGCTCGCTGCCGGCGTGGCGAGCCGATGTGTCGGCACCGTGACGGCGCCAACCTGTGTTGAGTTCTAACCAATAGGTCACATGGATTCAATGATCGTTTTGTCATAAGCACGTAACGATAATGACGCTATAGCCATAAGCTGGGATGGTTTTTCGCCCCTTTTACAAGGCAAAGCCAGCTATGATGTGCCCTGCGCAGGGCAAGGGTTTAATCTCTTAGTGAGAATGCCCGCCTGTTGCAGTCGGTTATTATTCGACGAAGGGTCGGATTATTTCTTTTTGTTGCTTCATATTCTTCTTCTGCCCCGTGAATAAAGGCCCATGGGCCCGTCAGACGGAGTGGAACGGCACATTCGTGCCACGCGAGCACTCTTCAAGAAAAGTGCTTGATTGAAAACCGAACCGGCGATGCGTCGCCCGTTCATTTATTGCTGAAAAGCCTGGATTGCCCCATGTCGGACCGTTTTGAACTCTTCCTCACTTGCCCCAAGGGCCTCGAAGGCCTGCTGATCGAGGAAGCCGTCGGGCTTGGCCTTGAGGAAACCCGCGAGCACACCTCGGCCGTGCGCGGCATGGCCGACATGGAAACCGCCTACCGTTTGTGCCTCTGGTCGCGCCTGGCCAACCGCGTGCTGCTGGTGCTCAAGCGCTTCCCGATGAAGGACGCCGAAGACCTTTACCACGGCGTACTGGATATCGAATGGGCCGACCACATGGTCAGCGACGGCAGCCTGGCGGTGGAGTTCAGCGGCCACGGCTCGGGCATCGACAACACCCACTTCGGCGCGCTGAAGGTCAAGGATGCGATCGTCGACAAGCTGCGCACCCCGACCGGCGAACGCCCGTCCATCGACAAGATCAACCCGGACCTGCGCATCCACCTGCGCCTTGATCGTGGCGAAGCCATCCTTTCCCTGGACCTGTCCGGCCACAGCCTGCACCAGCGCGGCTACCGCCTGCAGCAGGGCGCCGCGCCATTGAAGGAAAACCTGGCGGCCGCGATCCTGATCCGCGCCGGCTGGCCACGCATTGCTGCCGAAGGCGGCGCATTGACCGACCCGATGTGCGGTGTGGGCACCTTCCTGGTCGAAGGCGCAATGATCGCCGCCGACATGGCACCCAACCTCAACCGTGAACTGTGGGGATTCACCACTTGGCTCGGACACGTCCCGGCGTTGTGGAAGAAACTGCACGCCGAGGCCACTGAACGCGCCGCCATCGGCATGAACAAAACCCCGCTGTGGGTGCGTGGCTACGAAGCCGATCCGCGCCTGATCCAGCCGGCACGCAACAACATCGAACGCGCAGGCCTGAGCCACTGGATCAAGGTGTACCAGGGCGAAGTCGGCACGTTCGAGCCGCGCCCGGACCAGAATCAGAAAGGCCTGGTGATCTGCAACCCGCCGTACGGCGAGCGTTTGGGTGACGAGGCCAGCCTGTTGTACCTCTACCAGAACCTCGGCGAGCGTCTGCGCCAGGCCTGCCTGGGTTGGGAAGCCGCAGTGTTCACCGGCGCGCCGGACCTGGGCAAGCGCATGGGTATTCGCAGCCACAAACAGTATTCGTTCTGGAACGGCGCCTTGCCGTGCAAATTGTTGCTGATCAAGGTCAACCCGGACCAGTTCGTCACCGGCGAGCGCCGCACTCCGGAACAGCGTCAGGCCGAGCGCGAGCAGGCCGTGTACGATCAAGCCCCGGTCGAGCCGCAAGAGCGCCAGTACAACAAGAATGGTAATCCGATCAAGCCGGCTCCGGCGCCGGTGGTTGAGCAGGCTCGCTTGAGCGAAGGCGGGCAGATGTTCGCCAACCGCTTGCAGAAGAACCTCAAGCTGCTGGGCAAATGGGCCAAGCGTGAAGGTGTCGACTGCTACCGCGTGTACGATGCCGACATGCCGGAGTACTCCATGGCCATCGACCTGTACCACGATTGGGTTCACGTGCAGGAATACGTCGCGCCCAAATCCATCGATCCGGAAAAGGCCTCGGCACGCATGTTCGATGCCCTGGCGGCCATTCCCCAGGCGCTGAACATCGACAAGAGCCGCGTGGTGGTCAAGCGTCGCGAGCGCCAGAGTGGCACCAAACAATACGAGCGCCAAAGCGCCCAGGGCAAGTTTACCGAGGTCAGCGAAGGCGGCGTGAAGCTGCTGGTCAACCTCACCGACTACCTGGACACCGGCCTGTTCCTTGACCACCGCCCGATGCGCATGCGCATTCAGAAAGAGGCGGCGGGCAAGCGTTTCCTCAACCTGTATTGCTACACCGCCACCGCCAGCGTGCATGCGGCCAAGGGCGGCGCGCGCAGCACCACCAGCGTCGACCTGTCCAAGACCTACCTGGACTGGGCGCGTCGTAACTTCTCGCTCAACGGGTTTTCCGACAAGAACCGCCTGGAGCAAGGTGATGTGATGGCGTGGCTGGAAGCCAGTCGTGACGAGTTCGATATGATTTTCATCGACCCGCCGACCTTCTCCAACTCCAAGCGCATGGAAGGTATTTTCGACGTGCAGCGCGACCACGTGCAGTTGCTCGACCTGGCCATGGCGCGCCTGGCGCCGGGCGGCGTGCTGTACTTCTCGAACAACTTCCGCAAGTTCCAGCTGGAAGACAACCTCAGCGAGCGCTATGCGGTCGAGGAAATCAGCGACAAGACCATCGACCCGGATTTCGCGCGTAACGCGAAGATCCACAGGGCATGGAAAATGACCGCCCGCTGATTGGCGAGCTGTTGTGGCGAGGGAGCTTGCTCCCGCCGGGCTGCGCAGCGCCCCCAAAAACCTTGCGCGCTACGCACCCGAGCGGGAGCAAGCTCCCTCGCCACAACAGCATTTACGCTGGTCAAACACCCGACCGATGGCTATAACTTAGCA
>NZ_JASLAW010000189.1 GCF_030147005.1 Pseudomonas sp. | reverse complement strand
CTGCGTAGCAGTCCCATTTTTGGGGCCGCTTCGCGCCCCAACGGGAGCAAGCTCCCTCGCCACAGGTCGCAGGTTTTTCTGCTTTAGCGCTTAACTGACCGGCATTAGGGCAAGCCCCCTCCCACATTTGGATGTTTGTTCCTTCAGGTAATCAGTAGACATCCCGGCGATAACGGCCTTGCTCAATCAAGCGCTCCACCGCTTCACTGCCCAGGATATCCACCAGCGCCTGATCCACGCCGGTCGCCATGCCCTGCAAACTCCCGCACACATAAATCGCCGCGCCATCGGCCAGCCATTTGCGTAGCACTTGCGCCGATTCCCGCAGGCGGTCCTGCACGTAGATTTTTTCTTCCTGATCCCGTGAGAACGCCAGGTCCAGCAGGGCCAGATCACCACTGGCCAGCCAGCCTTGCAGTTCTGCCTGGCACAGGTAGTCGTGGGCGATGTTGCGTTCGCCGAACAGCAGCCAGTTACGCGGCTGACCGTCGGCAATGCGCGCCTTGAGCAAGCTGCGCAGGCCGGCGAGGCCGGTGCCGTTGCCCAGCAGAATAAGCGGCACCGGTTCAGCGGGCAGATGGAAGCCGCTGTTGCGACGCGCGCGCAGGTTGATGCCCGAGCCGATGACGGCATGCTCAGTCAGCCAGCCGGAGCCCAGGCCCAGGCTGCCATCCGGATGACGCTCCTGGCGCACGATCAGCTCCAGCACACCGTCGCTGGCAATCGAGGCGATGGAGTATTCACGCATGCCCAGCGGTATCAGCGCATCGACCAGTGCCTGGGCGTGCAGGCCGACCAAGTGCGTACGGTTATCCGGCAGTTGACGCGTGGCCAGGGCCTGGTTGAGCGTTTGCGCCAGGCCGTCGATCAACACGCCTTCGCTGCCGGCCAGGCCCAGCCCTTCCAGGAAATGCTCAACGGCCCGCGGGCCATTACGCGGCAGGATTTCCACCAGGTCTCCGGCCAGCCAACTGGCGGCCGAGGGCGGTGTGAGGCCCAACAGGTACACCGGTGCGCCGACGCTGCCAGGGTTGAGCAGGGTGCGTTGGCTCAGGGTCCAGTGTTCAAACTGGGCCGTTTGCCACGCTGCCGGTGTGTGGCCCGTAAGCTGGCCCAACTGGTGTTGCCAGGTGAGCAAGGCCTCTGGGTCGCCACTGTCGACTTCTACCGGGGCAAACAGCGGGTTGCCGCCCTGATGGGTCAGCCAGAAGTGCAGGCGCCGGGCAAAGCCGCAAAAGTGCTCGTACTGCCGGTCGCCCAGGGCCAGCACCGAGTAGTTCAAGCCTTTGAGGGAGACCTCCTGGCCAAGCACGCTGCGCTCAAACCCACGGGCGCTGTCGGGGGCTTCGCCGTCGCCGAAGGTACTGACCACGAACAATGCATGTTGCGCCTGGCTGAGGTCGTCGCGGCTGACGCTGCCCAAGGGCTGCACCTTCACCCCAAGCCCGGCGGCCTGCAATTGCCCGGCGGTTTGCCAGGCCAACTGTTCGGCAAAACCGCTCTGGCTGGCAAAGCCGATCAACCAGGCCGGCGCGTCGCTGTGGCTGGCAACCAAGCCCTTGCGAGCGTCACGCACCTGCCGTTTTTTGCGACGACGGTCCAGGTACAGCAGCCAGCCGGTGATAAAGAACAAAGGCATGAGCAGCGAGCTCACCGTGAGAACGATTCGCCCGACCAGCCCGAAATAACTGCCGGTGTGCAGCGCATAGACACTGGTCAACAATTGCGCCTTCAGGCTCTTGCTGGCGTAACGGTCATGGGCGTTGACCTCGCCGGTGGCCGGGTCGAGGTTGATTTGGTTCAGCGCGCGGTCATGGGGCGAGCTGTCCAGCAGGTAATACACGGTGGCCGGTTGCCCGGCGACGGCGGGCATGCGGATGTTATAGGCACTCAAGCCGGGGCCTGCGGTGCTGTAGATACTGCTCCAGATGGCGTCGTAGTTGGCCACCGGAGCAGGGCCAGCGGGCGGTGGGCCGCGCTTGCGCATGCGCTCGTTTTGCGGCGCATCGGACAGCAGGTGGGTCACGCCACGGTTGTACCAGTCGTAGGACCAATACAGCCCGGTCAGTGCCGCGAGCAGGTAAAACAGCAGGCACCAGGTGCCGAACACGGAGTGCAAATCCCAATTGAAGCTGCGGCCCTTTTTGCGCCAGTCCAGGGTCAACCACACGCGCCAGTTTTTGACCTGGCGCGGCCAGCGCAGGTACAGCCCGGAAAGACAGAAAAACAGCAGGATCAGGGTGCAGGCGCCGGTGATATTGCGCCCGGTGTCGCCGACGGCGAGGAAGCGGTGCAACTGCAGGATGAAGCCGAATACATCCTGGCCGACGGCGTCGCCCATGTAGTCGCCGGTATACGGGTCGAAGTAACGCATCTGGCCACGCCGCTCACCTGGCGGCGGGGTAAAGAACACACGGGCGGCGTTGCCGCTGTCGTTCTCCACCCAGAGCATCGCGACGCTCTTGCCTTCAGCGGCTTCCAGCTTGCGCACCAGCTCGGCAGGCGGCAGCACACCGGCTTCGCGTTTTTGCACGCTCAATACCGTGGGGTTGAGTGCCCGCAGGATTTCATCCTGGAACGAGTACGCCGCCCCGGTGACCCCCATCAAGGCCAGCACCAGCCCGGCCGTGATGCCGAAGAACCAATGCAACTGGAACAGGGTTTTCTTCAACACGTCGGAGCGCCTCGCTTAGCTGGATATAAATGTCACGGCGCGCATTATGCCGTGAGTTGCCGAGAAACACGCAAAAGCCCCGCGCATCCGATGCGTGGGGCTTTTGGTTGAACGTCGGCCGGGTTTAGAAGTGCAAACTGGTGGTCAACAGCGCCGTACGACCGGCCGCCTGGTTGGCGAAGTGCGTGGAGAAGGCCTTGTCGTAGTAGGTTTTGTCGGTCAGGTTCTGCACGTTCAGCTGCAGGTCGACGTTCTTGGTCAGCTTGTAGCTGGCCATGGCGTCGTAGCGGGTATAGGAGGGCACGTACACGGTGTTGCCCGCATCGCCGTAAACCTCGTCGACGTAAAAAGCGCCGCCGCCGATGGTCAGTTTTGGCGTGATGTCGTAGGTGGTCCACAGGCTGAACGAGTTCTTCGGCGTGTTGGGCATCTGGTTGCCTTTGTTGGAGCCTGCGCTCACTACGCCGTTACGCCCATTGAGACCGGATTTGACCAGTTCGCTGTCCAGGTAGGTGTACCCGGCGAACACTTGCCAGTGTGCGGTCAGCTTGCCGCTGGCGGACAACTCGATACCGTCGACCTGGGATTCGCCGGCGTTCTCGTAGGTGAGGGCGTCGACCAGGATGCGGGTGTTTTTCTTCTCGGTGCGGAACACGGCAGCGGTCAGGGACAGGCGGTCGTGGAACAGGTCCCACTTGGTGCCCAGCTCATAGTTGACGGTTTCTTCCGGCTGCAGGTCGCTGGCGGCGGCACCGGCAGACAGCGGATTGCCGTCGGCACCTTCACCCACCAGCCCACCGGCCGGGGTGGCCGACGTCGCGTAGGAGGCGTAGACGCTGCCGTTGTCCAGCGGCTTCCACACCAGGCCCGCCTGCCAGTTGAAGAACTGGCTGTCATCCTTGATTTTGCTGCGCCCGGCGACGGCGTTGGCGTTGGCCTCGGTGTCGAAGGTGTCGTAGCGCAGGCCCACGTTCAGCAGCCATTTCGGGTCCAGCTCGATGGTGTCGAACACATAGGCGGCGCGGCTGGTGGCCTTGGTGTTGGTGCCGTTGTAGTTACGCGCGACGCTGCCGTTCCAGGCATCGTCCGGGTTCGGGTTGCTCAGCGAGGTGCACTGGCCACCCAGGCTGCCCTTGGCCACGGTGCAAACCGGGTTGGTGTTGGGGCTGACGGTGTAGCCGCTGACGCGGGTTTCCTCACCGGTGAATTCCAGGCCGGTGGAGTAGCTGTGCTTGAAGCCCAGCGCCTGGAAGCTGCCGAACAGGTCGGTCTGGTTGGTGGTCGTGGTGGTGGTGGAAACGCGACTGTTGGCGCGGCGCCATACGGTGCCGAACTGGTTGACGTTGTGCTGGCTGTCGTCAGGCTGCGTCAATACGTAGTCCTGGCCGGTGCTGCCATGGCGCAGGGTGTTTTTCAGCGTCATGTTGTCGTTCAGGTCGTGCTCGATAGAGAACGTGCTGATGTCGGCGCGGGTCTTGCGGAAGTCGCGGCTCTTCAAACCGTAGAAGTTATTGCTGTCGCCGCCGTCGATGGGTTTGTCATGCACATGGGCGGTACGCGCGCCGTTGTTGCCGTAGCCGTAGGGGATGCCCGAATCCGGCAGGTCGTCGCTTTCCATGTGGTAGTAGCTGAGGTTGACGCGGGTCGGGGTGCCCAGGCCAAAGGTCAGCGACGGCGCCACGCCCCAACGGTCGTAATTGACCGCATCGCGCCCGGCCACGTTTTGTTCGTGGCTCATCAGGTTCAAGCGGAATGCAGCGCTGTCGTCGAGGAACTGGCGGTTCACGTCGAGCACGTAGCGGCGGGTCTGGTCGGACCCGTAGGTGAAGCCTGCATTGGTGAAGTCTCGCGCTTGCGGGGTTTTGCTCACCAGGTTGAGGCTGCCACCGGCGGAGCCGCGACCGCCGAAGGACGAGTTCGGGCCCTTGCTGACTTCGATGGATTCAATGTCGAAGATCTCACGGCTCTGGCCGCCGGTATCGCGCACGCCGTCCAGGTAGGTGTCGCCCTGGGCGTCGAAACCACGGATGAACGGACGGTCGCCCTGGGGGTTGCCGCCTTCTCCGGCGCCGAAAGTAATGCCCGGTACGGTACGCAAGGCGTCTTGCAGCGAGGTGGCGGCGGTGTCCTTGAGTACTTGCTGCGGCACCACGGTGACCGAGCGCGGCGTGTCCACCAGCGGCGCGGTGTATTTCTGCGAAGCGGCTTTTTCCACCTGGTAGGAGGTGGTGTCCTGCTCCTGGCCGGTAATGTTGGTGGCGCCGAGGGAGATAGGGTTGCGCTCGCCTTGTCGTTCGGTGTTTTCAGCCGCCTGCGCCAAGTGAGCGGCAGAGCTGGCGCTGAGAGCAACGCCGATGGCCGAGGCCAGCATGCGTGGTAAACTGGCGGTTGTTGTTGGTGTGGTGCGCGACATGACGTGTCCTTTCCCCAAGGATGTGAGGTCGCGGAATATAGGGCTAACAAGACTTTCTATCAATTGCGATACATTGCTATTCGCATCGAATTTACATTCTTTACACTTTTTGCTTACGGTTTTTACGGTCTCGTTCGTCCCGGCGTTTTACAGGGAGGATAAGCATCAATACCATTGGCGCCTCTCTGATTACAGGTATTGCCCCATGTTGCTGCATATTCCCGGCCTGTTCTCTCGCGAGGAAGTGCAGCGCATTCGCCAAGCCCTGGAAGCGGCCGAATGGGCCGACGGCAAAGTCACCGCCGGGCATCAATCCGCCAAGGCCAAGCACAACCTGCAACTGCCGGAAGGCCATCCGTTGGCCAAGGAAGTCGGCGCGGCGATGCTGGAGCGCTTGTGGAACAACCCGCTGTTTATGTCAGCCGCGTTACCTCACAAAGTATTTCCGCCGTTGCTTAACTGTTACACCGCCGGCGGCAGTTTCGACTTTCATATCGATAACGCTGTGCGCCAACCCAAAGGCAGCCACGAGCGGGTGCGCACCGACCTGTCGTCCACGCTGTTCTTCAGCGACCCCGACGAATACGACGGCGGCGAATTGGAAATCCAGGACACCTTCGGCCTTCAGCGAGTCAAGCTCCCTGCGGGCGACATGGTGCTGTACCCCGGCTCCAGCCTGCACAAAGTCAACGCGGTGACGCGCGGCGCGCGCTATGCCTCGTTTTTCTGGACCCAGAGCCTGGTGCGCGAAGACAGCCAGCGCACCCTGTTATTCGAAATGGACGGCGCCATCCAGCAACTGACCCGCGACGTCCCTGACCATCCGGCGCTGATCCAGCTTACCGGCACGTATCACAACTTGTTGCGTCGCTGGGTCGAGATCTGAGATGGGTTTTTTGTTGCGTCGCCAGGAGGTGCTCAATGTCGAGCAATTGCAATCGATGCTCGATGATTCCCCGGTGCGCGCCGCCCAGGCGATCCTGATCGCGGCCAGGGAAGGCGTGGTCGATGCCCAGGCCTTGCTCGGGCAAATCCTGCTGGAAGGGCGCGGCATCGCACGCGATCAAGCGCTGGCGCTGCGCTGGTTTCGGATCGCGGCGCAGGGCGGGCATCTGATGGCGCGCAATATGATTGGGCGATGCCTGGAGCATGGTTGGGGCTGCGACGTGGACGAAGTGGCGGCTGCTGGGGAGTATCGACGCGGGGCAGAGGCGGGGCTCGATTGGGCACAATATAACTACGCGAACCTGCTGGCGACCGGCCGTGGCGTTGCGCAAGATCAGGCCCAGGCGCTGGCGCTCTATCGCCAAGCGGCAGAACAGGGCCATGCCAAGTCGATGAACCTGGTGGGGCGTTATCTGGAAGAGGGACAGTATTGCCCGAGGGATATTGAAGCGGCTGTTGACTGGTACCAACGCTCTGCCAAAGCCGGGGATTTTCGTGGGCAATTCAGCTATGCGGCGATACTCGCCGACAGCGGCCAGATCGAGGCGGCCCTGGCGTTGCTGCGCAAAGCGCTGGCGGGTGGGAACCGCCGGTTTCTGCAAACGGCACACAAGACGTTGGCGGTGGCGAATGACCCGCAGATTCGCGCCATGGCCGATGCCTATCAACAGCGCGCTTTGAGCCTTTCCTGAGGCATGAAAAAACCCATGACATGTCATGGGTTTTTTCTTGTAGCGTGTAGCTTAAAACGTGCTGCTGCTTTTAAACGTAAAACGACTTCAACGGCGGAAACCCGTTGAACTCAACCGCGCTGTAGCTGGTGGTGTACGCACCGGTCGACAACCAGTACATACGATCACCAATCGCCAGGTTCAGCGGCAGGCCGTACTTGTAGTTTTCGTACATGATATCGGCGCTGTCGCAGGTAGGACCGGCGATGACCACTTCTTCCATCTCGCCCTTCTTCTCGGTCCAGATCGGGAACTTGATGGCTTCGTCCATGGTTTCGATCAGGCCGGAGAATTTGCCCACATCGGTGTACACCCAACGCTCGACGGCGGTGCGCGATTTACGTGCAACCAGTACCACTTCACTCACCAGGATGCCGGCGTTGGCGATCAACGAACGGCCCGGCTCCAGGATGATCTCCGGCAGGTCGTCTCCGAAGTCTTCCTTGAGGAAGCGGATGATTTCTTCGGCGTAGGTTTCCAGGCTGTTGGTGCGGGTGATGTAGTTGGCCGGGAAGCCGCCGCCCATGTTGATCAGCTTCAGCTCAATGCCGTCTTCTTGCTTCAGGCGCTCGAAGATCACTTTGACCTTGGCGATCGCCGCGTCCCATACGCTGATGTCGCGCTGTTGCGAGCCGACGTGGAACGAGATGCCGTAGGGCACCAGGCCCAGGTCACGGGCGAGGATCAGCAGGTCCATGGCCATGTCGGTCTGGCAGCCGAACTTGCGCGACAATGGCCAGTCAGCCGTGGTCGAACCTTCGGTGAGGATGCGCACGTAGACTTTCGAGCCCGGCGCGGCCTTGGCGATGTTGCGCAGGTCGGCTTCGGAGTCGGTGGAGAACAGGCGCACGCCCTTCTCATAGAAGTAGCGGATGTCTTTGGATTTCTTGATGGTGTTGCCGTAGCTGATACGGTCGGCGCTGACACCGCGGTCCATGACCTTGTCCAGCTCGTAGATCGAGGCGATGTCGAAGCTCGACCCCTTGTCTTTCAACAGGTCGATGATCTCGACGGCCGGGTTGGCCTTGACCGCGTAATACACCTTGGCGAATTCGAAACCGGCGCGCAGGTCATCGTAGGCTTGGCTGATCATCGCGGTGTCGATCACCACGAACGGGGTTTCCTGTTTGTCGGCGAACGCCTTCATTTTGTCAAAGGTGGCGCGCGCGAAATAATCTTCGACGTTGATCGACATGCTGGGAACTCCTAGGGGCAAACTGAAATTAGCAATGGGTGCAAATGAACGTCCTCCGTATCCCCACTTTGGTTCGCCTACTTCCCAAGGCATGTCGCCGAAAGCAAAAAGGCCATGGGATACGCTGCCCTTGGCCTTGCTGTCTCGTCGTCAGTACTTGAGCCGGATGGATCGTTTCCAGCATGGACGTTCGGCGCGAACTTTAGGGCTTGATGGGCGTGGGATCAACTAAAAATGTCGCGTTTGTGCACGCGTTCGTCGCGCGGCCGCGTGCAGCTACTTATGTAACCGACCGGTGTGACGGATTGATGTTCCCCGGAGGAGGAAATTGAAGGTGCTTCCCGGACAGACAGCAGGTCCAACTGTGAGAGCGGGCTTGCTCGCGAATGTGGTGTATCGGTCACATAAGGATTGACCGACAGACCGCGTTCGCGGGCAAGCCCTAATGCCAGTCAGTTAAGGAGGAGCGCTTTACCGTGGCGAGGGAGCTTGCTCCCGCTGGACTGCGCAGCAGTCCCATTTTCTGGGGTCGCTTCGCGGCCCAGCGGGAGCAAGCTTGAACTGGCCTAATGATTTTGGACACTTCATTCGGGCGCTATGATAGCGCCCAAATTTGAGGTGTTTGGATATGCGTAAATCTTATTCGAGTGAGTTCAAGCTTAAGGCCGCCAGCATGGTGTTGGATGAAGGTCAGCCA
>NZ_JASLAW010000120.1 GCF_030147005.1 Pseudomonas sp. | reverse complement strand
GGCCGCGAAGCGACCCCAGAAAATGGGACTGCTGCGCAGTCCAGCGGGAGCAAGCTCCCTCGCCACGGTAAAGCGCTCCTCCTTAACTGACTGGCATTAGGGCTTGCCCCCTCCCACATGTTGATCTGAACCTGGCGCTTAGCGCGCAGCGCCCAGTTGGCCTTTTTCGTCGGAGAACACGATTTCCACACGACGGTTCTGCGCGCGGCCACGTTCGGAAGCGTTGGCCTCCACCGGGTATTTATCGCCATACCCCTCGACCTGAATGCGTTTTTCGTCGATCCCAAGGTCGATCAGCAAATCTGCTACCGATTGAGCGCGGTCATGGGACAGGTTCAGGTTGTCGCGTTCGCCGCCGGTGTCATCGGTGTAGCCCTCGATACGCACCTTGCGCTTGGGGTTCAGTTGCAGGAACTGCACGATTTTGAACACCGTGCGGTTGGCCGAGTTCTGCAGCTCTGCTTCGCCGGTATCGAACAGTACGTCACCCAAAGTCATCACCAGGCCACGGTCGGTCTGGGTGGTCAGGCTGGCGATTTGCTGTTCGACCCACTTGCCTTGCTGCTGCACGCTGGCCAGCTTGCTCTCACGCAACGCCAGTTGCAGGCGCTGGCGCTCCAATTCGAGTTTGGCAAGGCGCTCGGCGTTAAGGCCTTGCTCGGCGTGCTCACGGGCGATGGCACTGTAGCGTTGGCTCAGGTAGGCGTAATGCGCTACATCGGCGCCGCTGCCCCAGTAGCTGGACAAACGATCGGCACGCGCCAGGGACTCTCCGGCGCGGATCACATCCTTTGGCGCGAAACGCAATACATTGGCGTCTTCCTTGACCAACTGGAAGTCGCCACCGGCCTGTTGCAATGCCTGCTCGCTGTCCGGCTGGCTGGCGCAGCCGCCCAGGGCCGCGCCGCTGAGCAGTAATACAACACTCAAACCACGGATCATTGGGCTTCTCCCAACCGCAATTGCTTGCGCAGACGGGCGATGCGGGTGTTGACCACGTTCAATTGTTCCTGGCTCTTGCCAGTCAGCACTTTGGCCTCGGCCAGACGCGCATCCAATTCAGCCTGTTCGGCACGCATGCGCGCGTGTTTATAGGACTGGTCGGCCATGTTGGACTGGGCTCTGGCAAATTTGTCTTCGGCCAGTTTCAGCTCGGGCGATTCATCGGTATTGGCGCCGACCGCGTTGGCTTGCTCCAGGGCTTGCTGGGTCAGGCGCATTTGTTCAGTCGGCGCAGGATCGGTTGCACATCCCGCCAGCGCGACAACGGCCAGAGCCGCGAAAAGAGGTCGAAGAGTCACTGAAAATCCCTACTTTGTTGGGGTGCCGACGGGTTGTTGCAATTGCG
The DNA here is from genome assembly GCF_030147005.1 of Pseudomonas sp. Classification (GTDB taxonomy): domain Bacteria; phylum Pseudomonadota; class Gammaproteobacteria; order Pseudomonadales; family Pseudomonadaceae; genus Aquipseudomonas. The sequence continues at coordinate 11,744 of NZ_JASLAW010000120.1, read as the reverse complement.
CCTTCCAGCGCTCGATATTGCGCTGCAACGCGGTTTCCGCCACACCGGACGCGGGCAATTCTGTCATCTTTTTAGCCAGCTGTCCGCGCAGCCACGGATCATTGCAGGCCGAGTTGTGGGAAATCGCCAGGTACAGGCCAGGCTGGTCGATGGGTATTTCGCGCGCGACCAAGTCATTGTTCATGCCCAGGGTCTGGGCCATGGCCATGCCGGAATAGCGACTGGCGAGCACATAATCCACCTCCCCCAGCAACAGCTTCTGAAACGCCGGCGTCAGGCTGGGCAGACGCTGCAGGGTCAGTTGCTGGCCGGCAAAGGTTTCGAACCCGGCACTCAAGCGTGCGCGCTCCGAAGTGGCGCCCTTGTGGCCATGCAAGTCGGCAGCGGTGCTGTAGACCAGGGGCGAGTCCTTGCGCGTCCAGACCAGATAATCGATCTGCATCAAGGCCGGGTGTATGTAGTCCAGGGTTTCCAGCTCGCCGACATTCAAGGGCGCATCGGCGAGGATATCCATGCGTCCGCTGCGCACTTCGTCCAGGGCCAGAGCGCGCTTGCCGCCGTAAAGCAGCTCGATTTTCACGCCCAGGTCCTTGGCCACCTGGTGCAACACATCGGCGGTGGCGCCGATCAGGTGAGTCGGGTCCTGCGGGTCGCGCCACAGCAACGGCGGTGCATCCGGGCTGCCGGTGATCACCAGGCGCTCGCATTTGCCGGCCGCCAGCGACAAGGCCGGCAGCAGCGTAAGGCCCAGCAGCAGGATCAAAGGACGCAATGGCATGGCGAGGTGCTCCCACAAGTCAAAAAAAAGCCCGGTCACAAGACCGGGCTCTTTATAAGTGAAGCGACTGGATTAGACCAGCTTCTCCAACTCGGGGATGGCTTCGAACAAGTCCGCCACCAGGCCATAATCAGCCACCTGGAAGATCGGTGCTTCTTCATCCTTGTTGATCGCAACGATCACCTTGGAGTCTTTCATACCGGCCAAGTGCTGGATCGCGCCGGAGATACCGACGGCGATGTACAGCTGTGGCGCAACGATCTTGCCGGTCTGGCCGACCTGCATGTCGTTGGGTACGAAACCTGCGTCGACGGCCGCGCGCGAGGCGCCAACCGCTGCGCCCAGCTTGTCGGCCAGGGCGTACAGGTGCTTGAAGTTGTCACCGTTCTGCATGCCACGCCCGCCGGAAACCACGATCTTGGCAGCGGTCAGCTCCGGGCGGTCGGACTTGGCCAGCTCTTCGCCAACAAAGCTGGACGTGCCAGCGTCGTGGGCGGCAGCAACGGCTTCAACAGCAGCCGAACCCCCTTCAGCGGCAACCGGGTCGAAACCGGTGGCGCGTACGGTGATGACCTTGACCGCAGCGTTGGACTGTACGGTAGCAATGGCGTTACCGGCGTAGATCGGGCGCTTGAAGGTATCGGCGCTTTCAACCGAGATGATCTCGGAGATCTGGTCAACGTCCAGCTGCGCGGCAACGCGTGGCAGGATGTTTTTGCCGTTGGAGGTAGCGGCCGCCAGGATGTGGCTGTAGCCGGCGCCAAGCTCGGCTACCAGCGGAGCAACGTTTTCCGGCAGCTGATGTGCATAGGCGGCACTGTCAGCGTTCAGGACTTTGCTCACGCCTGCGATTTTGGCAGCGGCTTCAGCCACCACGCCAGCGCCCTGGCCTGCGACCAGTACGTGGATGTCGCCACCGATTTTAACGGCGGCGGCCACGGTGTTCAGGGTAGCCGGAGCCAGCACCTTGTTATCGTGTTCGGCGATTACGAGGATAGTCATGATCAGATCACCTTCGCTTCGTTTTTCAGTTTCTCGACCAGTTCAGCCACCGACTTGACCTTGATGCCCGCGCTGCGTGCAGCCGGCGCTTCAACCTTGACGGTCTTGTTGGTGGAGGCGGTGGAAACGCCCAAAGCGTCCGGAGTCAGCACTTCAAGAGGCTTCTTCTTGGCTTTCATGATGTTTGGCAGAGACGCGTAGCGCGGCTCGTTCAAACGCAGGTCGGTGGTGACGATAGCCGGCAGTTTCAGGGAAACCGTCTGCGCGCCGCCGTCGATTTCACGGGTCACTTCAACCTTGTCGCCGCTCACTTCCACTTTGGAAGCGAAGGTGCCCTGGCCGTAACCGGTCAGTGCAGCCAGCATCTGGCCGGTCTGGTTGTTGTCGCTGTCGATGGCTTGTTTGCCAAGGATCACCAACTGAGGCTGCTCCTTGTCGACAACGGCCTTGAGCAACTTGGCCACGGCCAGGGAGGTCAGCTCTTCAGCGGACTCGACGAGGATGGCGCGGTCGGCACCCAGTGCCAGCGCGGTACGCAACTGCTCCTGGGCGGTGGTCGGGCCGATGGAAACCACGACGATCTCAGTCGCCACGCCTTTCTCTTTCAGGCGTACGGCTTCTTCCACGGCGATTTCACAGAATGGGTTCATCGACATCTTGACGTTAGCAAGGTCGACGCCGGAATTGTCCGCCTTGACGCGAACTTTCACGTTGTAATCGACAACGCGTTTGACAGCTACAAGAACCTTCATGGATTCCTCGTTACTCTCCGGTGAAAAGAAAGTCGCCTAGGCGAACCTGGCGGTTGATGCTCATCGGCACACAAGGGCACCTCCAAAAACGTCGGCGGATGACTCAGCGATGGGGAAGTGACGACCGTTCGTCAGGGGTGACTGAGAAGTCATTCTTTATCGCAGCGTGTAAACTGCGCGCCATCGCGAGGCGCGCGTCACCTGTCTTGCCTTTGGACGTACTCTTGAAACCTGCAGTCTGCCTACGGTCAGCGCAAAACCGACCGTATATTGACCGGAACACCTATTCTGGTCAATACGGCAAAATGGTCAGTCATAAGCCGCGTTGCTTTGATTTACCTAGCCTGCGGGCAATTCAAACAAACGTTTGTATTGGACGCTGCCAGTGGTGTAGATATAATGCGCCACCTAGAGAGAAAGGTGGATCTTGCCGGTGCGGGAAGACATCACCGAACCTCCACATTAGAAAAAAAGCCTGTTGAGCCTTGAGTAGGAGATAGCCTGTGGAACGCGAATACATGGAATTCGACGTGGTCATCGTCGGCGCCGGCCCCGCTGGCCTGTCCGCCGCCTGCCGACTGAAGCAGAAGGCCGCCGAAGCCGGTAAGGAAATCAGCGTCTGCGTGGTCGAGAAAGGCTCTGAAGTGGGCGCGCATATCCTCTCCGGTGCCGTGTTCGAACCGCGCGCGCTGAACGAGCTGTTCCCGGACTGGAAAGCCCTCGGCGCCCCGCTCAACACCCCCGTGGTGCGCGATGACATCTATGTACTGCGTAGCCCCGAAGCCTCCACCAAGGTGCCTGACTTCTTTGTGCCCAAGACCATGCACAACGAAGGCAACTACATCATCTCCCTGGGTAACCTGTGCCGCTGGCTTGCTCAGCAGGCCGAGAACCTGGGTGTGGAAGTCTACCCAGGCTTCGCCGCCCAGGAGGCGCTGTTCGACGAGAACGGAGTGGTCCGCGGGATCATCACCGGCGACCTCGGCGTCGACCGTGAGGGCAAGCCGAAAGAAGGCGTCTACACCCCTGGCATGGAACTGCGCGGCAAATACACGCTGTTCGCCGAAGGTTGCCGTGGGCATATCGGCAAGCAACTGATCAAGCGCTTCAACCTGGACAGCGACGCCGACACCCAGCATTACGGCATCGGCCTCAAGGAAATCTGGGAAATCGACCCCGCCAAGCATCAACCGGGTCTGGTGGTGCACACCGCCGGCTGGCCGCTGGATATCATGGGCAACGAAAACACCGGTGGCTCGTTCCTTTATCACCTGGAAAACAACCAGGTGGTCGTGGGCCTGATCGTCGACCTGTCCTACAGCAACACTTTCCTGTCGCCGTTCGACGAATTCCAGCGTCTCAAGCATCACCCGGTGCTGGCCCAATACCTCGAAGGCGGCAAGCGCGTCAGCTACGGTGCCCGCGCCTTGGCCAAGGGCGGTATCAATTCGCTGCCGAAGATGGTGTTCAAGGGCGGCGCGTTGATCGGTTGCGACCTGGGCACCATGAACGTGGCCAAAATCAAAGGCAGCCACACCGCGATGAAGTCCGGCATGCTCGCGGCCGACGCTGTGGCCGAGCGCCTGTTGGCAGAGTCCGAAGGTGGCGACGAGTTGACCAATTACGTTGAGGGCTTCAAAGCCAGCTGGCTCTACGAAGAGCTGTTCGCCAGCCGTAACTTCGGCGCGGCGATGCACAAGTTCGGTCCGATCCTCGGTGCGGGTTTCAACTGGTTCGACCAGAACATCCTCGGCGGCAAGATGCCGTTCACCCTGCACGACACCAAGCCGGACTACGCCTGCCTCAAGCTGGCCAAAGACAGCCAGAAGATCGACTACCCCAAACCCGACGGCAAGCTGAGCTTCGACAAGCTGAGCTCGGTGTTCATTTCCGGTACCAACCACGAAGAAGAACAGCCGTGCCACTTGAAGCTGAAGGACCCGAGCATCCCGATCGGCACCAACCTGCCCCTCTACGATGAACCGGCGCAGCGCTATTGCCCGGCCGGCGTATATGAAGTTATTACCAAGGAAGACGGCGAGAAACGCTTCCAGATCAACGCCCAGAACTGCGTGCACTGCAAGACCTGTGACATCAAGGACCCTTCGCAGAACATCACCTGGGTGACACCGGAAGGTGCGGGTGGGCCGACTTACCCGAATATGTAAGCCAACTGCCTGCCCCAAAAAGGCTCCCGGATCGGGAGCCTTTTTTTATGGTCGACACAAATCGAATATGGGAGCTGGCTTGCCTGCAATAGCTATCAACACAACGTCGGGGTGCGACACCGAACCCGTGGCGAGGGAGCTTGCTCCCGTGACGGCAGCGCAGTCGACGCCTAGCCAACGGACGCCCCGCGATCCAAATGTGTGAGCTGGCTTGCCTGCAATAGCTATCAACACAACGTCGGGGTGCGACACCGACCCCGTGGCGAGGGAGCTTGCTCCCGTGACGGCAGCGCAGTCGACGCCTAGCCAACGGACGCCCCGCGATCCAAATGTGTGAGCTGGCTTGCCTGCGATAGCTATCAACACAACGTCGGGGTGCGACACTGAACCTGTGGCGAGTAAGCTTGCTCCCGTGACGGCAGCGCAGTCGACGCCTAGCCAACGGACGCCCCGCGATCCAAGTGTGTGAGCTGGCTTGCCTGCGATAGCTATCAACACAACATTGGGGTGCGACACCGACCCCGTGGCGAGGGAGCTTGCTCCCGTGACGGCAGGGCAGTCGACGCCTTGCCAACGGACGCCCGCGATCCAAATGTGGGAGCTGGCTTGCCTGCGAAGGCGGCCTGACTGCCACCAGGGTGCTGGATTGATCCGAGTACATAGCCGTTGTTCAGTTAACGGCCACTCGATGCACCACCTCGGTGTATTCGTTACACCGAGGTGATGCATCGCAGGCAAGCCCGCACACATTTGGATCGAGGAGCATCAGTCAGAGAGATATAGGCTACCCGACAGCCACGGGAGCAAGCTCCCTCGCCACAGGTTTCACCGCCGCCCGTAGATGTGTAAATACCATGCTGCGATAGCTGCGGGTCAGCTGCATCAGCCACCTGATAGACCACACCGCAGGCGAGCCAGCTCCACTTGACCGGGTTGAATCAATGAGATTTACGCCACCCGCTCTTCACCAGGGTTACGCAAAAAGTAGCGTTTATATTCGCGACTGAACTGCGACGTACTCTGATACCCCACGCTATGCGCCGCCTGCGCCACGCCCATGCCGTCAACCAGCAGCAACTGCTGCGCCTTCAATAACCGCAAGCGCTTGAGATACTGCACCGGCGACAACAACGTGCAGCGCTTGAAGTGTTCGTGAAAGGTCGACGCACTCATGTGCGCAAAACCGGCCAGCGTCTCGATATTCAGCGGTTCGGCGAAATGCGCGTGAAGGTGGTTCAGCGAGGTCGCGATTCGTGAAAACTGCCCTTGCTGTTCCACCAATGCGCGCAACACATCAGCCTGTGGGCCGCGTAACGCGGTGAACAGTAATTCGCGCACCCGCGCCGGGCCCATGATCCGGCTTTCCAGCGGATCGTGCAGGCACTGCAACAGCCGTTCGACGCACCCGCGCATGGCGTCATCGAGCACCACCGAACTCATCGACGCCAGGGTCTGCGCAGCCGGCGATGGCCCGGCCTGCATGCCCATGGCCATCACCAACTCACCCAGCACCACCCGATCAATGCCCACGGTCACGCCCAACAACGGCGCGCCGGGGGCCATGGCGAAGGTCTCGCATTCAAACGGTACGGGCATCGCCTGGATCAGATAATGCCCGGCGCCGTACTCCAGCGTACGCGGGCCCAGATAGGCGACCTTGCTCCCCTGGGCCACGAACATCAGGCTCGGCTCGTAGATCTGCGGCCCGCGCGCCACGTCGCAACTGGCGCGCAACACTTTTACACCGGGCAGATGAGTCGGGGAGAAACCGTCACGGGACGCAAGCCCTTCAATCAAGGAAACCAGCGTGGCATTGGCGTCGAGATGGCGGGTCAACAACATGGCAAAAAACTTCGCGAAAAAGGGATGAGAACATCATCGCAGGTCTGGCAGCGGATGCATCCAAACACTGGGCACTCCCGGACGAATAGGCATGAGACTCGGAGCAATCGCCATGGCCGCCCGCTCGCTCGGCACGCAGAATGATCCACCTCACTTTTCATTGTTTTGCGAGGTTTACCCCATGTACACCGCCATCGGTTACGCCGCCCAGTCGGCCACCACTCCCCTCGCCCCCATGTCGTTTGAACGCCGCAGCCCGCGCGCCGATGACGTGGCCATCGAGATTCTCTACTGCGGCGTGTGCCACTCCGATATCCACCAGGCGCGCAACGAATGGGGCATCGCCGTTTACCCGCTGATGCCCGGTCACGAAATCGTCGGTAAAGTCACCGCCGTCGGCGCCAGCGTCACCGCGCACAAGGTGGGCGATCTGGTCGGTGTGGGCTGCATGGTCGACTCATGCCGCCATTGCGAAGCCTGCCAGTCGGACCTCGAGCAATACTGCCTCGAAGGCCCGACCATGACCTACGCCACCCCGGACCGCGTGGACGGCAGCAACACCATGGGCGGTTACTCCGACAGCATCGTGGTCAGCGAGCACTTTGTGGTGAAGATCCCGGCCAAGCTCGACCTGGCCAGCGCCGCGCCGATTCTCTGCGCGGGCATCACCACCTACTCGCCGCTCAAGCACTATGGCGTAAAGGCTGGCGACAAGGTCGGGATTCTCGGCATGGGCGGCCTGGGCCATATGGGTATCAAGTTCGCCAAGGCCATGGGCGCCGAAGTGACGCTGTTCACCCGCTCGGCGAGCAAAGCCGAAGAAGGTCGTCGCCAGGGCGCCGACCACGTGATCGTGTCCACCGATGCCGAGCAGATGAAAGCCGCCGCCGGGCATTTCGACTTCCTGCTCGACACCATCCCGGTGCAGCACGACGTGAACCCCTACCTCGATGTACTGCGCTTTGACGGCGTGCATATCCTGGTCGGCCTGATCGAGCCGGTGGACCCGCCCGTCAATGCCGCCAAGTTGGTATTGGGCCGTAAAGTGCTGGCCGGTTCGCTGATCGGCGGCATTGCCGAAACCCAGGAAGTCCTGGATTTCTGCGCCGAGCATGGCATCACCTGCGACATCGAGATGCTCGACATCCGCCAGATCAACGAGGCTTACACGCGCATGATCGCCGGTGATGTGAAATATCGCTTCGTCATCGACATGGCGACCCTGAAGGCCTGATCAGGCCTTCGCGCCCAGCTGCGCCGAGAGCCGAGCCGCGACCTGTTTGATTACGGGGATCAGCTCGGCCATTTTCTCCAGCGGCATGTAGGGCACGGTACTGGCGATGCTGATGCCGGCGACGATTCGCCGGCTGGCATCGCGCACCGGTGCCGCGACGCAACGAATCGACGGTTCGTTGTCTTCCAGATCGAACGCATAACCGCCCACCACGTATTCATGCATGCGCTGCTCGAACTGTGCCCAGGACTGCTCGGGGTGCTGCGGCCATTGCAGGTTTTTGCCGCCCGCCGGCAGGCTGGCTTCGTACAGGCGCTGCCACTCCTGCACGCTGTCATCAAGCATCAGCGCCTTGCCGATGCCGGTGCGCGCCAACGGCATGCGATGGCCCACGCGTGAGCGCATTTCCGGTCCATTGCGGCCGGGGTTCTTGTGCAGGTAGAGCACCTCGTCGTACTCGCGAATCGCCAAGTGGATGGTGTCGCCGGTGAGGGCCGACAACTCGTCCAGGTAAGGCACCGCGAGGTTGACCAACGGCAACTCTTCGCGCGCCTGGAACCCCAATTCGATCAGCTTCGGCCCCAGCAGGTAACCCACTTGCGGCACCACGCGCAGGTAGCGCTCCTCCACCAGGCAACTGGCCAGGCGGTGCGTGGTGCTGCGGGTGGTGCCGATGCGCCTGGCAATCTCCTTGAGATCCCGCGCGCCCGCCGCCACCGCTTGCACCACGCCCAGGCCGCGCAGCAGGGTCTGGGTGCCGGTTGGGGCGGTGTCTTTGACGGGGGTGAGGGCGTTTTCCAGCATATCGGGCCTTTTGAGAAGTACGAAAACGGCGCCATTATGGCAAACCCTGAATCTCAGCACAGCGCAGATCCAAATGTGGATTTTCAGTGTTCTTTAGAGCATGCCTTTAGCGTTGCTTCATGCGGTCGATGATCACCGCCAGCAGCAGGATCGAACCACGAATCACGTACTGATAAAACGTGTCGATGTTCTTCAGGTTCATCGCGTTCTCAATGATCGCCAGAATCAACACCCCGGCAATCACGTGGCGAATCATGCCAATCCCGCCGCTCAACGACACCCCGCCCAGCACGCACGCCGAGATCACCGTCAGCTCGAAACCCTGGCCGATCATCGGCTGGCCCGACGTCATGCGCGAGGCCAGGATCACTCCGGCCAGTGCGCCGATCAGGCCGTGCACGGCAAAGATGATGATCTTGGTGCGATCAACGTTCACCCCGGCCAGCAGCGCCGCTTCCTGGTTGCCGCCAATCGCCATGGTGTTGCGCCCATAGGTGGTGTAGTTGAGCAGCCAGCCAAAGAACACAAAGCACAACACGGTAATAATGATCGGCACCGGCACGCCCATCAGCTGGCCGTTACCGAACACGAAGAAGCGCTCATCCATCACCCCCACCGCCTTGCCGTTGGAGAAGATGTAGGCCAGGCCACGCACGATTTGCATGGTCGCCAATGTCGCGATCAGTGCGTTGATGCGCAGCTTGGCGATGACGATGCCGTTGATCAGGCCTACCACCAGGCCCATGGCCAGGGCTGCCGACACGCCGAGCGCCACGCTGTCGGTGTCGCGGATCACGATCCCCGCCACCACGCCAGCGCAGGCGATCACCGAGCCCACCGACAAGTCGAAGTGCCCCGACGCGAGGCAGAACAGCATGGTGCATGCGGCAATGCCCACCGTTGAGATCGCCAGGCCCAGCCCGCGCATGTTCAGCGGCGAGAGGAAGTTATCGATAAACAGCGCGCTGAGCACAAAGATGCCCAGTGCCGCCAACAGCATCACCCAGTCATCCAGGAATTTGCGTTGGTTGAAACCCGGCCAGAAGCCTTTTGCAGTTTTTACCTGAGACATACCCGTGCCCTCGAATTCTTCAAGCCCGCGTACGCGGGAGTGCCAGTTGCAACAGCCGTGCTTCATCCGCCTGTTCGCGGGGCAGTTCGCCGGTGAGGGTGCCTTCGCTCATCACCAGGATGCGGTCGGAAATGCCCATCACTTCCATCAGGTCGCTGGACACCACGATCACGGCAACGCCCTGCGCCGCGAGGTTGTGAATGATCTGATAGATCTCCGACTTGGCGCCGATGTCGATACCGCGAGTGGGCTCATCCAGCAGCAGCACCTTCATCGGCATCGACAGCCAGCGACCCAGAATGGCTTTCTGTTGGTTGCCGCCGGACAGGTACATGATCTTCTGTTCAGCGTTCGGCGTTTTCACTCTGAGCGCTTTGATCTGGGTGTCGGCGTTACCCTTCTCCCAGCGATCGCGCAACAGCCAGCCAAATGCCGCATGGGCGCCACGCGCACTGATGTTGATGTTCTCGGCAACGCTGGCGAGCGGGAGGATGCCCTCCTTTTTGCGGTCTTCGGGGCACAACAGCACACCGCCGGCGATGGCATCGCGCGGCGAGCGCAGGTGCAGGTTTTCTCCGCAGAGTTGCAAGTGCCCCGCCGTTTTGCGTTCAAGGCCGCTGAGCAGGCGCAGCAGCTCGGTACGCCCTGCGCCGACTAAACCGAACAGGCCGAGAATTTCGCCTTTATGCACGTGAAAACTCAGCGGCTCGCGCAAGCCGGGGCCCAGCAGCCCGTCGACCTCAAGCGCCACGTCGCCCCGTTCACGCGGCCGGTAATCGTAGATGTCCTGGATATCGCGGCCGACCATGCAGGTCACCAACTGGTCGTGGGTCAGCGTCGCCATGTCGTCGAAGGTGCGCACAAAGCGGCCATCCTTGAATACCGTCACCGCGTCGCAGATGCGGAACACTTCTTCCATGCGGTGCGACACGTAGAGCACCACTTTGCCCTCATCGCGCAGGCGCGTGATGATCGCCATCAAACGCTCGATTTCACGGGCGGACAAACTGCTCGTCGGCTCGTCGAAGGCGATCACATGGGCGCCACGGGACAGCGCCTTGGCGATTTCCACCAATTGGCGCTGGCCCAGGGACAGGCGCCCGAGCTTTTCCTGGGGGTCGATTTCATCGGCCAGGCCTTTGAGGCACGCCAGGGCTTGCTGGCGCAGCAAGCCCCGGTTGACCACGCCGAAACGCGACGGTAAATGCCCGAGGAACAGGTTTTCGGCGACGGTCATTTCCGGCACCAGGTGCAACTCCTGGTGGATCACCGCGACGCCGCTGGCGATGCTGTCGGCGGCGCTCTTGAAAGCCATGGTCTGTTCGCCGATCTGCAGCGTGCCACTGTTGGGGATGTAAGCGCCGCCGAGGATTTTCAGCAGCGTCGACTTGCCCGCGCCGTTCTCCCCCATCAGCGCATGCACCGAGTGCGGCCGCGCTTCAAAGCTGATCTGCGCCAGGGCTTTCACACCGGGAAACTCTTTGCCGATACCGTTGAAACGCAAGGCCGCGCCGGTCATTTCCACAGGCCGATTTTGGTCAGTTCTTCCTGGAAGTTGGCGCGGGTGATCAGGGTCACTTCGTCCATGGCAGTGTATTTTGCCGGCTCCTTGCCGGTGGTGACCCACTCATACATCGCCAGCGCGGTGTTGTAGCCCTCGATATGCGGGCTGGGCAGCATCGAGCCGAAGAAACCGCTGTCGGCTTTCTTCAATTCGCCGATGGCGTCGGTGCCATTGATGCCAATGCCAATCACGTTGGCGGCCTTGAAGCCGGCGCTTTCGGTAGCGCGTACGCCGCCCAGCACGGTGTTGTCGTTCATGCCGCCGATGATCGGGTTTTTCGCGCCGCTGGGCAGTTTGACCAGCGCCGAGTTGGTGGCGTCCATGCTGCCTGGCACGTCGAGGGTTTTAAGCGCGGCGGTGAGGATGTGGTCCTTGGGGATGCCGGCCTCTTCCAGGGATTTGATCGAGCCGTCGGTGCGTTTCTTGCCGGTGTCGAGTTCATTGAAGGTGTTGATCACCGCATAGGTGTCCTTCCAGTCCCAGCCGCGTTTTTTCGCTTCGGCGGCCATGGCGGCGCCCTGCTTCTGG
>NZ_JASLAW010000115.1 GCF_030147005.1 Pseudomonas sp. | reverse complement strand
CGGTATGTCAGAAACAGACTTGCTGTCTGATACATCGCATTCGCGAGCAAGCCCGCTCCCACATTCAGGTGTCTCACAGGGGCTTGGATCAGCGCTGCTTCATGCGGTCGATCACCACCGCCAGCAGCAGGATGGAGCCGCGAATCACGTACTGATAAAACGTGTCGATGTTCTTCAGGTTCATCGCGTTCTCGATGATCGCCAGAATCAACACCCCGGCAATCACGTGGCGAATCATGCCGATACCGCCACTCAACGACACCCCGCCCAACACGCACGCCGAGATCACCGTGAGTTCAAAGCCCTGGCCGATCATCGGTTGGCCGGAGGTCATGCGCGAGGCCAGGATCACCCCGGCCAACGCGCCGATCAGGCCGTGCACGGCAAAGATGATGATCTTGGTGCGATCAACGTTGACCCCGGCCAGCAGCGCCGCTTCCGGGTTGCCGCCGATGGCCATGGTGTTGCGCCCGTAGGTGGTGTAGTTGAGCAACCAGCCGAAAAACAGGAAGCACACGATGGTGATCAGAATCGGCACCGGCACGCCGAACAACTGGCCGTTGCCGAACACGAAGAACTGATCCTGGGACACGCCCACCGCTTTGCCGTCGGCAAAGATATAGGCCAGGCCACGCACGATCTGCATCGTCGCCAACGTGGTGATCAATGCGTTGACCCGCAGCTTGGCGATCACGATGCCGTTGATCAAACCCACCATCAGGCCCATCAACAATGCGGCGCCGATGCCCAGCATTACGCTGTCGGTGTCGCGCATCACAATCGCCGCCACCACGCCGGCGCAGGCAATCACCGAGCCCACCGACAAGTCGAAATGCCCCGATGCCAGGCAAAACAGCATGGTGCACGCGGCAATACCCACAGTGGAAATCGCCAGGCCCAGCCCGCGCATGTTCAGCGGCGAGAGGAAGTTGTCGATCAGCAAGGCACACAGCACAAAGATGCCCACCGCCGCCAGCAGCATCGCCCAGTTGTCGAGCAGTGCGCGCATATCGAGGGGTTTGCGTGCCGAGGGCAACGCGTTGTTTTGAATGGTCATGGTCGTCTCTCAGTTCGCCAGGCCGCGCGGCAAGGCCAGCTGCAGCAGGTTGGATTCAGTCGCGTGTTCGCGCAGTTGTTCGCCGCGCATGGCGCCTTCGCACAGCACCAGGATGCGGTCGGAAATGCCCATGACTTCCATCAGGTCGCTGGACACCACGATCACCGCGATGCCTTGCGCCGCGAGGTTATGGATGATCTGGTAGATCTCGGCCTTGGCGCCGATATCGATGCCACGGGTCGGTTCGTCCAGCAGCAGCACTTTCATCGGCATCGACAGCCAGCGGCCCAGAATGGCCTTTTGTTGGTTACCGCCGGACAAGTACATGATCTTCTGCGCAGCGTTCGGGGTCTTGACCTTCATCGCCTTGATCTGGTTGTCGGCGTTGCCCTTTTCCCAGCCGTCGCGCAACAGCCAGCCGAACGCCGAATGCGCGCCACGGGCACTGATGTTGATGTTCTCGGCGACGCTGGACAGCGGAATGATGCCCTCCTTCTTGCGGTCCTCGGGGCACAGCAACACACCGGCGGCGATGGCATCGCGCGGTGAGCGCAATTGCAGCGGCTCACCGCACAACGCCAGGCTGCCGGCACTGGCACGCTCCAGGCCGCTGAGCAGCCGGAACAATTCTGTGCGCCCTGCCCCCACCAACCCGAACAGGCCGAGGATTTCGCCTTTGCGTACGTTGAAACTGATCGGCTCGCGCAGGCCGGGACCGAGCAGGCCTTGGACGTCGAGCGCCACTTCGCCATGCTCACGCGGCCGGTAATCGTAGATGTCCTGGATATCGCGGCCGACCATGCAGGTCACCAGTTGGTCATGGTTCAGCGCGCTCATGTCCTCGAAGGTGCGCACAAAGCGGCCGTCCTTGAACACCGTCACCGCATTGCAGATACGGAACACCTCCTCCATGCGGTGGGACACGTAGAGCACCACTTTGCCCTCATCGCGCAGACGCGTGATGATCGCCATCAAGCGATCAATCTCGCGCGCCGAGAGGCTGCTGGTCGGTTCGTCGAAGGCGATTACATGAGCACCACGGGACAGCGCCTTGGCGATTTCCACCAATTGGCGCTGGCCCAGGGACAGGCGCCCGAGCTTTTCCTGGGGGTCGATTTCATCGGCCAGGCCCTTGAGGCACGCCAGGGCTTGCTGGCGCAGCAAACCCCGGTTGACCACGCCGAAACGCGACGGTAAATGCCCGAGGAACAGGTTCTCGGCGACGGTCATTTCCGGCACCAGGTGCAACTCCTGGTGGATCACCGCGACGCCACTGGCAATGCTGTCGGCGGCGCATTTGAAGGCCATGACCCGCTCGCCGATCTGCACGGTGCCGGTGCTGGGAATATAGGCGCCGCCGAGGATCTTCAGCAGTGTCGATTTACCCGCACCGTTCTCGCCCATCAACGCATGCACTTGCCCGGGGTGGGCGGTGAAGCTGATGCCATCCAGCGCCTTGACCCCAGGGAAGGTTTTGCCGATACCGTCAAAACGAAGGGCCGCAGCGGTCATTTCCAGAGCCCGATTTTGGTCAGTTCTTCCTGGAAGTTGGCGCGGGTGATCAGGGTCACTTCGTCCATGGCGGTGTACTTCGGCGGCTCAGTGCCCTTGGTGACCCACTCGTACATCATCAGCGCGGTGTTGTAGCCCTCGATATGCGGGCTGGGCAGCATCGAGCCGAAGAAGCCGCTGTTGGCTTTCTTCAATTCGCCGATGGCGTCAGTGCCATTGATGCCGATACCGATCACGTTGGCCGCGGCAAAACCGGCACTTTCGGTAGCGCGTACGCCGCCGAGCACGGTGTTGTCGTTCATGCCGCCGATGATCAGGTTTTTCGCGCCGCTGGGCAGTTTGACCAGGGCCGAGTTGGTGGCGTCCATGCTGCCTGGCACGTCGAGGGTTTTAAGCGCGGCGGTGAGGATGTGGTCTTTGGGGATGCCGGCTTCTTCCAGGGATTTGATCGAGCCGTCGGTGCGTTTCTTGCCGGTGTCGAGTTCATTGAAGGTGTTGATCACCGCATAGGTGTCCTTCCAGTCCCAGCCGCGTTTTTTCGCTTCGGCGGCCATGGCGGCGCCCTGCTTCTGG
>NZ_JASLAW010000101.1 GCF_030147005.1 Pseudomonas sp. | reverse complement strand
GCCCACGCTGCAGCAGTCCAGCGCGCATCGAGACCCAGGGGAATCGCCAGGCTGGCAAAGATCACGCCCAGGGCCAGGCAAGTCTCCGCCAGCAGCAAAGCACGCCCGCCGCTCAGCAACCGCGCCAGGCCCATGTAGATAATGCCCAGGCCTAGCGCACTGAACGCGGCGGCGAACTCCAGGTGTTGCACCAGCGCGAACTGCAAGCCAAAGCCCACCAGCGGCGGGCCGAACAGCATACTGCCGTCGACGTAATCGCCTTTGGCCGCCGACCAACGCAGCAACGCATCACGCCCTTCGGGGGCGTCGCCTAGTTCCAGCAACTTGCGCCGCGCGAACAGCAGGCCGATCGCCAGGTACACCAGGAAGAACAGGATCAGGAACGGCTCGGTGCTCCACAGCAGTTCCGGCGTGTAGGAGCGCATGCCCCAGGCGAAGCCGATGCCGAACGTGCCGACAAAGCCGATCAGGTTGAGCAAGCGCCAGGCCTTGAACCAGGCGATGGCGAGGATACCGGCATTGAGCAAGGCGAAATAACTGAACAGCGCCACATGGTTGCCGGCGCCGGTGGACGTGAGAATCGGCGCGGCAAAACCGCCCAACGCCGCCGCGCAAGCCAACCCCAGCGCGTCCTGGGTAATCGCCAGGATCGCCGAAAACACCGTGACCGCCACCAGCAGGCCCAGGGCCGCACTCGGGTCGATCAGCGGATGCAAGCGCATCGCGGCGAACACCGTCAGGTACAACACCGCAATGCCGGTGCCTTGCAGCATCAACCCATAACTGCTGTTGCGAAGTCGCAGCCACCAGCCCAGGCCCAGCAGGCCGAGCGCCGCCGCGGCCACGCCGGCGTAACGCAGTTCGATCGGCACCACCATGCCTTCAGTGGCGTAACGCAGCAGAAAGGCCAGGCCGAGAAACAGCAGCACTACACCGACGCGCAGCACCGTGTTGCCGCCGAACAGCCAATTGCGTGCGCCGCTGATGGCACGTTCGATCAGGTTGGGACCGCGAGGGATGAGCGGCTCTTGCGGTGACTGGGGAGTTGGGGCAGGTGTCCAGACAGGTTCGGGTGACGCTTGGCTGGGCTCGGTGACCTTCGCCACGGGCGCCAATCCGGCAGGCAGCTCCCAGACAAGTTCGGGCGCTTCAGCGACGGGTACGGGTACGGGTTCAGGGGTAAGTTCAGGAGGGGGAACTTCGACAATGACGTTGCTCGACGGCGCGGGCGCTTCCACTTGTCGCAAACGCTCGCCCAGGGCGATCAGGGCCTTCTGGGTGGTTGCCAACTGAAGCGCTTGCTGATCCGCCTGGGCCGACAGTTTGCCCAGGCGAATTGCCTGGCCAATGCCGAGCCCCAGCAGCGCACCGATGCCCGCATCACTGAACGACTCATCGAGCGTCCAGCCGAGCACCAGGCCAGTCAGCATGAAAATCCATTGCATGGTCGATATTCCCTAAGCAGCCCGGGGCGGGCAAACCGGGGCCTAGTATATCGACGTGGAACCCATGTGAGCGCGGGCATGCTCGCGAATACGGTGTGTCAGTCAACATATTTGTTAACTGGCATATCGTTTTCGCGAGCAAGCCCGCTCCCATTTGGTACTGCGGTGTTTAGTCGAGGGCTTTCCAGATTTCGGTAGCGTACTCGCGGATTGTCCGATCCGAGCTGAACCAGCCCATCCGCGCCGTATTCAACACCGCCGAGCGCCACCATGCCTTGGAGTCATGCCAATGCGCCTCGACCCGCGCCTGGGCATCCCAGTAGGAGTCGAAGTCGGCACATACCAGGAAGCGGTCGTAGTCGATCAGCCCGTCGATCAAGCCCACATACCGGCCTGGATCATCAGGCGAGAACACCCCGCCACGGATCGCTTGCAGCACATCGTTCAAGCGATGGGACGCCGCAATTTCCGGCCCGGCATTGAACTCACCGGCATGCTTGCGCGCTTCTACCTGCTGGGCGCTGAGACCGAAGATAAACATGTGCTCGGCGCCCACACGCTCGTGCATCTCCACGTTAGCGCCGTCCATAGTGCCGATGGTCAGCGCGCCGTTGAGGCCGAACTTCATGTTACTGGTGCCCGACGCCTCGAAACCGGCGGTGGAAATCTGCTCCGACAAGTCCGCCGCCGGAATGATGCTTTCCGCCAGGCTGACGTTGTAGTTGGGCAGGAACACCACCTTGAGCAAGCCGCGTACGGTTGGGTCGTTGTTGACGGTACGGGCGATGTCGTTGGTCAGCTTGATGATCAGCTTGGCCTGGTGATAACTGGCCGCAGCCTTGCCGGCGAAGATTTTTACCCGCGGCACCCAATCGACCTCCGGCTCGGCCCGGATCGCCTGATACAGCGCCACGGTATGCAGCAGGTTGAGCAGCTGGCGCTTGTACTCGTGGATACGTTTAACCTGCACGTCGAACATCGCCGCCGGGTTCACCGAAATGCCCAGGCGCTCATGGATGATTTCGGCCAGGGCACGCTTGCTGTGCAGACGTTGGTCGGCGAAGGCTTTGCGGAAGGTCTGTTTCTCGGCGAAGGTTTCCAGCTCGCCCAGGCGAGTTTCCATCGTGTCGAGAATGTCCGGGCCCAGCGCGTCCACCAGCATATTGGTGAGCTGAGGGTTGGCCTGGTACAGCCAGCGGCGGAAGGTGATGCCGTTGGTTTTGTTGTTGATACGCTCAGGGTAGAGCTTGTGCAGTTCGGAAAACACCGTGCTGCGCATCAGTTGGGTGTGCAGACCGGACACGCCGTTGACGCTGTGGGAACCGAGGAATGCCAGGTTGCCCATGCGCACGCGGCGGCCGTTGTCTTCTTCAATCAATGACACCGCGCGCAGCACGTCGAAGTCGTGAATGCCTTTGGCGCGCAGCGAGTCGATGTGCTGGGCGTTGATCAAGTAGATGATCTGCATATGCCGGGGCAGCATGCGTTCCATCAAACCCACGGGCCAGGTTTCCAGCGCCTCGGGCAGCAAGGTGTGGTTGGTGTAGGAAAGCGTTTCGACGGTGACGTCCCACGCGGCTTCCCACGGGATGTCGTGCAGGTCGACCAGTTGGCGCATCAACTCCGCTACGGCGATGGACGGGTGGGTATCGTTGAGCTGGATGGCGGCGTGTTCGCCCAGGCTCAGTACCGAGCCGTGCATGTTCTTGTGGCGGCGCAGCAAGTCTTGCAACGAGGCGGACACAAAGAAGTATTCCTGGCGCAGGCGCAACTCCTGCCCCGCTTCGGTACTGTCGGCCGGGTAGAGCACGCGCGAGATGCTTTCGGCGCGCGCCACTTCGGCCACGGCGCCCAGGTGGTCACCGGCGTTGAAGCGTTCCAGGTGCAGGTCTTCTACCGCGCGGGCACGCCACAGCCGCAGCGTGTTGACGCTGGCGCCACGCCAGCCGACCACCGGGGTGTCGTAGGCCACCGCGCGAACGGTTTCGCTGGGCGACCACACTTGAATCATCTTGCCGGACGCATCCGCCAGGGTTTCCACGCTGCCGCCGAAACCGATCGGGTAGATCACTTCGGCGCGCTCGAACTCCCACGGGTTGCCGAAGTCCAGCCAGCGTTCGGTCTGCTCCTGCTGCCAGCCATCGACAATCGCTTGGCGGAACAAGCCGTGCTCGTAACGAATGCCATAACCGTGACCGGCAATGCCCAGGGTCGACATGCTCTCCATGAAGCACGCCGCCAGACGGCCCAGACCACCGTTGCCAAGGGCCGCGTCGGGCTCGAGGAGGCGGATGCGCTCAAGGTCGACACCCAGCTCGGACAGGGCTTCGCGAGCGATCTCCAACACGCCGAGGTTGCTCAGGCTGTCGTAGAGCAAGCGGCCGATAAGAAATTCCAGCGAAAGGTAATAAACCCGTTTTTGGCCTTTGCGGTAAATGCGCCGCGTATGGTCCATCCAGTGGTCGACCATCTGGTCGCGTGCGGCCAGGGCAATGGCTTCGAACCAGTCGTGGTCGAAGGCGTGATCGGGGTCCTTGCCCACCGCATAGGTGAGTTTGGTCAAGACGGCATCGCGAAATGCGGCGACCTCTGCTTCTCGTGCAAGTGGTTCCTGAGACATCAAATACGACCTCGGGCGAGATAGAAGGAGTTGCTAGAGCCTAGACGCTCTGACACACGGCGTAGGCTCTGGTTCGTCAGTTTTTTAACTCATTGATGGTTGCGTGAATTTAATGCAGAGGTCGTGCCCGATCGCCGTTCGCGCAGAAAACCTGAAAAGATTGTTCAAAAAACCACCAATCCCGGTATGATCGCGCGCCCGGACACAGCCCCACCTTTTGGAACCCCGATGAAGCCTCAACTGATCGCCGCCGCGGAACTCGACCGTCTCGAGACCTGGCAGAAATATTCCGCCCACATGTGTGGTGGCTGCGTGTCCAGCTGCTGCACGCTGCCGGTCGAAGTGAAGATCAAGGACCTGATCCGCATTGGCATCGTCGATGAGTTCGAGCGCGGCGACCCGCCGAAGAACATCGCCAAGCGGTTGCAGAAGGAAGGCATCGTGGAGCGCTACAACAACAAATCCGAAATTTTTACCCTGCAGCGCATGAGCAACAACGACTGCCTGTACCTGGATCGTAAGACGCGCTTTTGCACTATTTATGACAAGCGCCCGGATACCTGCCGCAATCACCCGAAAATCGGACCGCGGCCGGGTTATTGCGCATATAAGCCCAAGGAAGTGGTGCGCGAGACCAACTTCAAGACACTCGATAAGTTCTAAGTTTTTATTGCTTGAACTATCGCTTTCGCGGACAAGCCCTAATGCCGGTCAGTTAAGCGCTAAAGCAGAAAAACCTGCGACCTGTGGCGGGGGGGCGTTCTCCCGGTGGGGCGCGGAGCGGCCCCAAAAATGGGGCGGGTACGCAGTGCAGCGGTAGCAAGCGCCCACGCCCCCCGGGCCGGGTGAGTGTTAAAAGACGGGGATTAGGACAAGCCC
>NZ_JASLAW010000064.1 GCF_030147005.1 Pseudomonas sp. | reverse complement strand
TTTGGTTCTTTCAGCGCCTTGAAAATATGATGTACCGTTCCTTTGATCGTATTGGTTGCATGACAAAGGGGAATATTAAGTTTTTGCTGGAAAATTTTTCCGGTGTGGATCCATCTCGCGTGGAGATACTACCTCTTTGGGCGAAAGTGAAAACCGTAGAGCCTGTTGACAAGGGATTTATCAGAGCGAAATACAAGCTACCAATGGATAGGGTTATTGCGGTATATGGAGGGGCAATGTCCATTGTCCAAGAGCTTGAAAATATATTAGATTTGGCGAAATTAAGCTTTGATGCAAACGATAATGTTTGCTTTTTATTCATAGGTAAAGGCACTGAGCGTGAGCGCCTCGAAAGTAGAGCTTTCAATCAGGGCCTAACGAATGTGATTTTTTTAGATTACGTACCTCGTGAGGAGTACCAGAGCGTAGTTCAAGCCAGTGATATTGGCTTGATCTCCCTGTCGAGCAAACTCAGTGTGCCAAGTTTTCCTTCCAAGTCCGTGGATTACTTCAAGGTATCTCTACCGATCCTAGCCTCGCTCGACGCGGTGACCGATTTTGGAAGTATTTTGCAGAATGATATCAAAGCAGGTTTTTCCGTAATAGCGGGTAACAGTCAGCTTTTACATGAGAAACTGACCAAATTGGCTTTAGACCCGTCACTACGAAAAACGATGGGCCAAGCGGGGCGTCGATATTATGAAGAGCGCCTAACTGTCGAAAAAGCAAGAGAAACAATCACTTCTGTTTTGTAAGGAGATACATATATGACTAATGTTTTTAAAGATGCCACCTTGATGATTACTGGTGGTACGGGTTCTTTTGGGAATGCAGTGTTGAAGCGCTTTCTGGATTCGGATCTGAAAGAAATTCGTGTGTTCAGTCGAGATGAAAAGAAACAAGACGATATGCGTAAGCGTTATAATAGCGCTAAATTAAAATTTTATATTGGAGATGTTCGCGACTTTCAAAGCGTTTTGAACGCCACTCGTGGTGTTGACTTTATTTACCATGCCGCGGCACTCAAGCAAGTTCCTTCTTGCGAGTTTCATCCTATGGAAGCGGTTAAAACCAACGTCTTAGGGACGGACAATGTACTAGAAGCCGCCATTCAAAATAATATCAAACGCGTTGTTTGTCTTAGCACGGATAAAGCTGTATATCCTATCAATGCCATGGGTATTTCCAAGGCCATGATGGAAAAGGTTATGGTTGCAAAGTCCCGTAATGACAACTCAACAGTTATTTGTGGAACCCGTTACGGCAACGTAATGGCGTCTCGTGGTTCCGTTATCCCTCTGTTTATTGAGCAGATTCGTGCTGGGCAATCGTTGTCGATTACAGACCCTAACATGACGCGTTTCATGATGACACTAGCAGATGCAGTTGACTTGGTTCTTTATGCGTTTGAGCATGGGAATAACGGTGATATTTTTGTGCAGAAGGCACCTGCTGCGACGGTTGAAACACTTGCTCGTGCATTAACCTCCCTCGTTGGTAAGCCCGATCACCCTATCCAAGTTATTGGTACACGCCATGGAGAGAAACTGTATGAAGCTCTTCTGAGTCGAGAAGAAATGGCCTGCGCCGAGGACATGGGCGATTACTTCCGTGTGCCACCTGACTTGCGTGACTTGAATTACAGTAAATTTGTTGAGCAGGGAGAAGAAAAAATTTCTCATACTGAAGACTATAACTCACATAACACTGAACGTCTTGATGTCGAGGGTATGAAACGTCTGTTGCTCAAGCTTGACTTCATGCAAGCGATTCAACGTGGTGAGCACGCGACACCTGAGGAATGATGATGAAAGTACTAATTACTGGCGCAAATGGATTTGTCGGACAGAACTTGGCCATTCATTTGTCAGAGCGAAAAGACATTCAAATTTTTCGCTTTTCTCGTGACGACGACCGTCAAAGCCTTTCCGAGAAAGTAAAGCAAGTAGACTTTATTTTTCATCTGGCTGGTGTCAATCGCCCTAAAGAAATTGAAGAGTTCAAGACAGGGAATACTGATCTCACCCGTTTGCTCGCAGACGCTGTAATTGCTAGCGGGCGCAAAATTCCGATTATATACACGTCTTCAACACAAGCAGAGCAAGACAATGCTTATGGGGAAAGTAAGCGTGGAGCAGAAGATATTCTGAAACAGCTGGCTTCCATTCATGGTTCTGCCGTGCATTTGTTTCGACTGCCTAATGTATTTGGTAAATGGGCTCGTCCTAATTATAATTCGGCTGTTGCAACTTTTTGCTACAATATTGCAAGGGGCTTGCCTGTAAAAATCAATGACCCCTCCGCGAAAATTACACTTGTATATATTGATGATGTCATCAAATGTTTTATGGATGTGATGGACGGCTTGGAAACGTCGAGTCCATTTGTAGAGGTCAACCCGCAATACCAAATTACTGTAGGTGATTTGTCTGCAACGCTGCATGCGTTTCATGAAAGTCGTACTACATTGATCACGGAACCAGTGGGCACTGGTCTTACCCGGGCGCTTTACTCTACCTATCTGAGCTACTTTCCGCCAGAAAACTTCACCTATGAGGTGCCGAAGTACGGTGATCCTCGTGGTGTGTTTGTTGAAATGCTCAAAACACCGAATGCTGGACAGTTTTCATACTTTACCGCTCATCCTGGTATCACTCGGGGTGGTCACTACCATCACACCAAAACTGAGAAATTTTTAGTTATACGTGGCAATGCAAGCTTTAAGTTTAGGAATATTATAACTAGTGAATTTTATGAGCTGCATACAAGCGGCGAGAAACCTGTAATTGTTGAAACTGTTCCGGGTTGGACTCATGACGTTACTAATATTGGTCAGGATGAAATGATTGTTATGCTTTGGGCGAATGAAATATTTGACCGAGCTCTACCGGATACTTATGCGCTGGCTGTGGGTACAGCATAACAAGCTGACTATAATAGTAAGGAGGTTTTATGAAAAAAATGAAAGTGATGACTGTTGTAGGAACTCGGCCTGAAATTATCCGTCTTTCTCGTGTCATGGCGGCCCTGGATGAACACTGTGAGCATATTATCGTTCATACCGGCCAGAATTATGACTACGAACTAAATCAAATTTTCTTTGACGATCTGGGTATACGTAAACCTGATCACTTCCTAAATGCTGCAGGTGCCAGCGGCGCGGAGACGATCGGTAATGTTATCATCGCAGTCGATCGGGTACTGGCAGACGTGAACCCTGAAGCGTTGTTGGTGCTCGGGGATACCAATAGCTGCATGGCTGTTATTCCGGCGAAGCGTCGCAAGATTCCGACCTTCCATATGGAAGCAGGTAATCGTTGCTTTGATATGCGCGTGCCAGAAGAAATCAACCGCCGAATTGTTGACCACACTGCAGATATCAACCTGACGTACAGTACCATTGCGCGTGATTACCTGCTGCGAGAAGGTTTGTCGCCAGACATGGTTATCAAAACTGGCAGCCCGATGTTTGAAGTGCTTCAGTACTATCGTTCAGGCATTGAGGCGTCTGATATTCTTGAGCGCCTGAGTCTTGAAGCTGGCAAGTTCTTTGTGGTCAGCGCGCACCGCGAAGAGAATATCGATTCCGATAAAAACTTCCTGAAGTTGGTGGATGTGTTGAACTCGGTAGCCGAGCATTTCGGCTACCCAGTGATTGTTTCAACCCACCCTCGTACGCAGAAACGTGTTGACGCACTGGGCATCACATTTCATGAAAATGTGCAGTTGCTCAAACCGTTGGGCTTCAAGGATTACAACAAGCTGCAACTGGAGTCCAAGGCCGCGCTGTCTGACAGCGGTACTATCAATGAAGAATCGTCAATTCTAAACTTCCCCGCTCTGAACCTGCGCGAAGCTCATGAGCGCCCAGAAGGGATGGAAGAGGCCGCGGTGATGATGGTAGGCCTGGAAGTGGAGCGAGTGATGCAGGGCCTGCAGTTGCTTGACAGTCAGCAGCGCGGGGCTGATCGTACTTTGCGTCTTGTCGCAGATTACAGCATGCCAAACGTTGCCGCTAAGGTCGTTCGGATCATTCACAGCTATCGCGATTATGTTATGCGTATAGTGTGGAAAAGGTATTAATTAAATGGCAGTTCGTGTTTTGCTTTTGACTCAGTGGTTCGATCCGGAACCCACATTCAAAGGACTGGTTTTTGCACGAGAGCTGGTGAAGCTAGGGTTTGACGTTGAGGTGGTCACTGGTTTTCCTAACTACCCAGGCGGTAAAATTTATCCGGGCTTCAAGATGCGCTTGGTTCAGAAAGAAGTAATTGATGGAGTCAAAATAACACGACTGCCTTTGTATCCGAGTCATGGTCAGAGCGGCTTGGGCCGCGTCGCGAACTATATAAGCTTTGCGGTAACAAGTTTGCTTTACGGTTTGTTCGGAGCAAAACGTCCGGATGTTATTTACGCCTATCACCCGCCCTTGACCGTGGGTATTGCCGCTATTTTCATCCGGTTTTTTCGTCGTGTGCCAGTGGTCTACGACATTCAGGATATGTGGCCTGATACGTTGCGGGCAACCGGA
Source organism: Pseudomonas sp. (assembly GCF_030147005.1). Taxonomy (GTDB): domain Bacteria; phylum Pseudomonadota; class Gammaproteobacteria; order Pseudomonadales; family Pseudomonadaceae; genus Aquipseudomonas. The sequence goes on along the minus strand of NZ_JASLAW010000064.1, from coordinate 59,152 downwards.
ATGTTCTCAAACGAGAAGGCATTGAATGTCGTTTCAAAAGTTTGCGACTGGGTCTATCGCCATGTTGATCAACTGGTGGTCCTGTCGCCGGGTTTCAAACGTTTACTGATCGAACGTGATGTGCCTGAAAACAAGATCGAGGTTATTTATAATTGGTGCGCCGAAGATCAGATCACGGCAAGCACCGATAGGATTTCGGATGGTTTTCCGGACGCGTCGCGCTTTCGTGTTCTTTTTGCCGGGAACATGGGTAAAGCCCAGGCGCTCGACTCGGTGCTAGACGCAGCCAAAATCCTGCAGTCACGCGACAAGGCCATGGTTTTTGTATTTCTAGGTGGTGGTGTCGAGGTCGAGCGGCTGGAGCAAAGGGCTGGTGATGAGGGGCTGAATAATGTGGTGTTCCTTCCTGCGGTTTCCATGACCCAGGTCGGTAACTACCTGAGCAACGCGGATGCATTACTGGTCCACCTTAAAAAAGACCCGTTGTTTACCATCACCATACCTTCCAAGACGCAGGCCTACATGGCGGTAGGCAAGCCGTTGCTAATGGGCGTGGAGGGTGATGCGGCAGATCTGGTCACCCAAAGTGGCTGTGGTTATGTCGTAGAATCACAGAACCCGAATTCGTTGGTTGATGCAGTTGATAAATTGATGGACGCAACACCTGCTGAGCGCACGGCGATGTCTGAAAAAGGGCGTGATTTCTACCGCGCCAACTTGTCTTTGCGCAAGGGTGTTGAGAGCTTTGCGGTGGTGTTCAAGCGGCTGGCTGGGAAGGATGGTCAGTGACAGCCATCGAAGTTAGAGTGTCAATATCAGGACTGAGTGTGGGATTGCCAGATGCTTAAGCGGTTGTTTGATATAGTTGCGTCTTTTTTGGGGCTGTTGTTGCTTTCGCCGGTCATTGCCCTTGTCGCCTGGCAAGTCCGCCGTAAGCTGGGGGCTCCTGTGCTGTTTCGTCAGATACGTCCAGGGTTGCATGGCAAACCCTTTGAAATGATCAAATTTCGCACAATGAAAGATGCGTGCGATGTCCATGGCAATCCACTCCCTGACTCCGAACGCATGACTGCGCTTGGCTCGTTCCTGCGTTCGAGCAGCCTGGATGAGCTGCCGGGCTTATGGAATGTTTTAAAAGGCGAAATGAGTTTGGTTGGACCGCGCCCGCTATTAATGGAATACCTGCCGCTTTATAGCGTGCAACAATATCGGCGTCATGAAGCTCGCCCAGGCGTAACTGGCTGGGCCCAAATTAACGGACGTAATGCTTTGAGTTGGGAAGATAAATTCAAACTCGATGTTTGGTACGTCGATAACCAGAGCATTTGGCTGGATTTGAAGATTGTTTTCCTGACCTTGAAGAAAGTGGTTATCCGCGAAGGCATCAGTGCCGATGGCGAGGCGACGATGTCGAAGTTTACGGGGCGTCAATAATGAAGCGCTTGGCCATTGTCGGCGCCGGGGGCCACGGGAAGGTTGTTGCTGATACGGCAGAGTGTTGTGGCTGGGACGTCGTAGAGTTTTTTGAAGACAACTGGTCAGGACGTGAGACGAACGGTGATTGGCGTATCGTAGGCGATGCCTCAATTTTGCTGAGACATGCTGGGGATTATGAAGGTGTCGTAGTTGCCGTCGGCAACAATACGGTGCGTCATGCAAAGCTGATGGAGCTTGCGAGGGAAGGGGCCCGGTTGGTTTCGCTGATCCACCCACAGGCAACTATCAGTCGTCATGCTGCGATAGGGGTGGGATCGGTGGCTTTTGCAGGTGTAGTGGTGAATGCCGGTGCGCAAATCGGTTTAGGTGCGATTCTTAATACTGGGTGTAGTATTGATCACGACTGCGTGCTTGGGGAAGCCGTCCATATCAGCCCGGGGGCAAGACTGGCAGGCACTGTACAGGTCGGTAACATGAGCTGGATCGGCATAGGCGCCTGCGTCAGGCAGTCCATACGGATTGGCACTCATGTGACGGTGGGTGCTGGTGCGGCGGTAGTCAGCGATGTTGCGGACTCGCAGACTGTCATTGGCGTACCCGCTAGGCCACGATAGGCAAGCATTTTCAGTGTGTTGAACTCAGTTGTTATAGCTATTGCGGCAGACGAACGGACGCTTACTGCGCTCCTTACTTTCTCATCGAAATTAACGGGTACTGTGTTGTGCTGAATTCACCCTTTTCTCCCTGGCCCTCTTTTACTATTGAAGAAGCCGACGCGGTACGCGATGCCATCCTTTCCAATAAGGTGAACTATTGGACTGGCAAAGAATGCCGCGAATTTGAAAAAGAGTTTGCCGCTTGGTCAGGTACTGAATATGCCGTTGCGTTGGCAAACGGCACTGTGGCGCTTGATCTGGCATTGCTGGCATTGGGCATTGGTACGGGCGACGAGGTTATCGTCACGTCGCGCACGTTCCTCGCTTCGGTATCCAGTATTGTTAACGCTGGTGCCGTCCCGGTATTCGCTGATGTTGATCGCGACTCGCAAAACTTCACCGCCGACACCATTTCCGCTGTCGTCACCCCACGTACCCGGGCAATTATCTGCGTTCACTTGGCCGGTTGGTCGTGTGACATGGATCCGATCATGGCTTTGGCTGAAGCGCATGACCTGAAAGTGATCGAGGATTGTGCCCAGGCGCACGGCGCCGTTTACAAAGGTCGCCCAGTAGGGTCTATCGGCCACATCGGCGCATGGTCGTTCTGTCAGGATAAGATCATGACCACCGGCGGTGAGGGTGGCATGGTCACAACCAATGATCGGTCCCTATGGCTGAAAATGTGGGCTTTCAAGGATCATGGTAAAAGCTGGGAGGCGGTGTACGAGCGCGAGCATCCGCCAGGATTCCGCTGGGTACACGAGGGGTTTGGTACCAACTGGCGTATGCTTGAGGTGCAGGGTGCTATTGGTCGCATTCAATTGCGCCGGATGCCTGCATGGCAAGCCAGCCGTTTGGCTAACGCGCACCGCATTTGGGACTGTGCCAAGGGTTTGAAAGGAATTCGAGTTCCGGCCATTCCTGAAGATACAGTGCATGCAGCGTACAAATGCTACGTATTCGTCGAACCTGCGCAGTTAAAGCCAGAGTGGAGCCGTGATCGTCTTCTGTCCGAGATCAACGCGCGTGGTGTGCCGTGCTACTCGGGTTCATGTTCCGAGGTGTACTTGGAAAAGGCATTCGACAACACAGGATGGCGTCCTGCAAATAGACTCCCTATCGCTAAAGAACTGGGCGAAAACAGCCTCATGTTTCTCGTGCATCCGACGCTTGAAGCTTCCGAGATTGATAAAACCTGTGCTGTGCTCAAGGAAGTTATGGGTTTGGCAGCTGTGGACTGAGTCTGTATGCGGTATTGAGCGGGCCGGTACTGGCCCGCTTTTACAGTTTGAGAAGCGGCGACGCTCATGGAGCGTCCAGATCAAGTGGCGACATCATCAACGGGTGCGTTGGTTCAGGTCGTGACACTGATAACGTAAGTTGCAGGAGCAGTACAAGGTGGTTGAAGGGGTTATGGAGAAATTGAGAGCTTTATTACTGGGTTTACCGCGTCGTCAGAAGCGCCTGATACAAGTGTCTACAGACGTAGTGCTGGTGTGGCTTGCGCTGTGGATGGCTTTTGTGGTGCGCTTGGGCATTGACGAGATGGTCAACCCCGTTATCCAACACCCATGGTTGTTTTTGACTGCTCCAGTGGTCGCTATCCCTCTTTTCATTCGTTTCGGAATGTACCGTGCCGTCATGCGTTATTTCGGGAACGATGCGCTTGTAGCCATTATCAAAGCGGTGAGCCTTTCGTCGCTGATTCTCGGCGTTGTCGTTTATTGGTATAGCAACCATCAAAACGTGGTTCCACGATCTATTATCTTCAACTACTGGTGGCTCAGCCTCATCATGGTGGGCGGCCTGCGACTGGCTATGCGCCAGTACTTTCTGGGTGACTGGTTCGCTGCATCGCAGCACGTGCCTTTCACGAGTCGTGATGACGGCCTGCCACGAGTAGCCATCTACGGCGCAGGTGCTGCGGGCAACCAGTTGGTTGCAGCCTTGCGCATGGGCAGAGTGATGCGTCCTGTCGCTTTTATTGATGATGACATCAGCATCACTGATCGTGTTATCTCGGGCTTGCAAGTCTACAAACCCAAACACATCCAGCGCATGATCGACGCCACCGGCGCTCAAGAAATTCTGCTTGCAATACCATCCTCTAATCGCGGTCGTCGCCGTGAAATCCTTGGTTTCCTCGAGGGTTTTCCGCTCCACGTACGCAGCGTTCCGGGTTTCATGGACCTGGCCAGTGGCCGCGTCAAGGTCGACGATATTCAGGAGGTCGATATCGCCGACTTGCTGGGCCGGGACACTGTACCTGCTCAGGCCGAACTTCTGGAGCACTGCATCAAGGGGCAAAATGTTCTGGTGACTGGCGCGGGTGGTTCCATCGGCTCTGAGCTGTGCCGTCAGATTCTCGCGTTACGTCCGACGACGCTGCTGTTGTTCGAGCACAGTGAATTCAATCTGTACAGCATCCTTTCGGAGCTTGAGCAACGCATTGTTCGTGAGTCGCTGCCAGTTAAGTTATTGCCGATCCTCGGATCGGTGCGTAACCAGTCAAAACTAGTAGATGTCATGAAAACGTGGCGCGTAGACACTGTCTACCATGCCGCAGCTTATAAGCATGTGCCAATGGTTGAGCACAACATCGCCGAAGGCGTACTGAACAATGTGATCGGTACGCTCAATACCGCCCAAGCCGCGCTTCAGGTCGGGGTGTCCAACTTTGTTTTGATCTCCACCGACAAAGCGGTACGCCCGACTAATGTCATGGGCAGTACCAAGCGTTTGGCCGAATTGACCTTACAGGCGCTCAGCCGTGAACCGGCTCCCGTACTATTCGGTGATAAGTCGAATGTCTCACGAGTCAACAAAACCCGTTTTACGATGGTTCGATTTGGCAATGTGCTGGGTTCCTCCGGCTCAGTAATTCCGTTATTCCACAAGCAGATTAAGTCGGGTGGCCCGCTAACGGTCACCCACCCCAGGATCACACGTTACTTCATGACGATTCCTGAAGCGGCCCAGTTGGTAATCCAGGCAGGTTCTATGGGGCTTGGGGGGGATGTGTTCGTGCTGGATATGGGAGAGCCGGTGAAGATTGTCGAGCTGGCCGAAAAAATGATCCACCTGTCCGGTCTGAGTGTGCGCTCTGAGAAGAATCCCCATGGCGATATTGCTATTGAGTTCTCCGGCCTGCGTCCTGGGGAAAAGTTATATGAAGAATTGCTGATTGGTGACAACGTCGTTGCGACCCAACACCCGATGATCATGAGTGCCAACGAAGATCACCTGTCATGGGAAACACTCAAAGAAAAGCTGACTGAGTTGCTTGCTGCCGTGGACGAGGACGATTACACACGTGTCCGTCAACTGCTTCGCGACACAGTCAGTGGCTATTCCCCCGACGGTGAAATTGTCGACTGGATCTACCAGCAACGTCGCCTGGAACCGTGAGTTAACACCCTGTTACTCATCCATTTTTGACACCCTCCACCCATCGTCTAACGTAGAAAAGCAGCTTCGGAAAAGCTGCTTTTCTCTTACCGATGTCATGGAGCGTCACTAATGCAAAACCTCTACATTTCATCCCTAATATTCGCTTTCCTCACCAGCCTCTCTGTCGCCACCACCGCAGCGCCTACCATCAAGCCGGAGGCCCAGCCCTCCATCTCGGCCCAAATGACCAGCACCGAGCAATCCACCAAGGTCAACCTCAACGCCGCCGACGCCGAAACCCTGCGCCGCGATCTGTTCGGTATTGGTGCTTCCAAGGCGAAAGCAATCGTCGCGTATCGAGAAAGTAACGGTCCGTTCACGGCGGTGGATGAGTTACTGGAAGTGAAAGGCATCGGCAAGGCACTGTTGGAGAAGAACCGCGACAGGTTGGTTATTAATTGAGGATGTAAAAATAGCCCAGAAGGCCGGTCATTGACCGGCCTTTCCTTTATCGCAGGCTTGTTCCTTTTACACGCTCAGGCGCCATTGGCATGAAACGTGATTACATCCAAGCTCAATGATTGTTCAACAATCCTGCGGTAGTGATGACGCTCAGCATGTCTTTAGCCGATCAAATCGCCCTTGAACTACGCGCCGATATCATCGGCGGGCGACTCTTGCCTGGTATGCCGCTGATTGAGGTGGATCTGGTCAAGGGCTACAACGCCTCGCGCAACACAATTCGTGAAGCGTTGCATCGCTTGGGCCAGGAGGGGCTTACTCGCCATATACGCAATAAGGGCGTGATCGTTCGGCGATTGGAGCGCGAAGAAGTTCGCGATTTGTTTGTAGTGCGTCGCACCTTGGAGGTGCAGGCGATTGCCCAGAGCGGCCCGCTGTCGGACGCTCAATCCGGGCGCATGCAAAGCGCCATTGAGGCCACCACCCTGGCTCGGGAACGTGAAGACTGGCGTGCGGTTGCCACTCACAGCCTGGTGTTCCACCAGCATATTGTCGCGTTGATGAGCAGCCCGTTGTTCGATGAGTTTTTCGCCCAGGTCATTGCCCAGTTACGCCTGGTGTTCTGCGCCGCGCCGGATGAGCAGCGGTTCCAATCGCCCTGGCTGGAGCGCGATCATGAGATTTATGCGCTGCTGGACAGCAACCAAACCCAGGCAGCCGGCGAGGCGATGAGCCTGTACCTGGATGATTCGGAACGTCTTTCCCTTGCTTTGTTTGATCACCCTTGATGGAGGATTGCCCCATGTATAAAGACTATCCGGCCGCTTACCAAGTCAGCAAAGGTTCGGCGTTGCAGGTGGATACGGCGTTCTATGAGCGTATCCGCGATCGCCAGGATCAGCGCACATTGATCGAACAGTTCGAGGTACCGATTCGTACGGGGAGGGCGTGGAAAGTACGGGCCGGGCATGTGTTCCGTGTGACCACGCCGGTGGGACCACAGGTGGGGGACTTCAACGTGTGGAACGCCAATGATCCTCGCGAGCGTTTGTGGGCTGCGCGCACGAGACAACTGCAAGGTGCACATGTCAGCACCCATGACCGGTTGTGGTCGAACCTGCCCTTTCTAAGACCCTTGGTGACCATCACCGACGACAGCCTCGCCAGCTACGGCATCGATGAACACGGCGGACGCCTGCACGATTTGCTCGGCACACGCTGCGATCCCTATGTGAATCGGATGCTGACTGGAGAGGATTTCCATCATCACTGCCACTCGAACCTGACCCGTGCGGTATTGCCCCATGGGCTGACGGAATTCGACGTGCATGACGTGTTGAATATTTTCCAGTGCACGGGCCTCAATCACGATGACATGTACTTTATGAAAGCTTGTCCGGCGCAGGAGGGCGATTACCTGGAGTTCTTTGCCGAGATTGATTTGCTGTGTGCGCTGTCGACGTGCCCGGGTGGGGATTTGTCGCTGCCTATGTGGGGGCCGGATGCGCAGGACCCGTTGACGGTGTGTCGTCCGTTGGGGGTTGAGATCTACAGGCTGGAGGATGAGTTGCTGGGTGGCTGGAGCCAGCCGGAGCGTGCAGCCTATAAGGGGCAACATGGGTTGCATATTGCCAAGGCGGAATGGGAGTAGGGGGCTGCTTCGCAGCCCAGCGGGAGCGAGCTCCCTCGCCACGGATTACAAGGGACTTACCTGTCTTGCGCATCCTTGGCATCCGCCTGCGCATTGCGTTCGGCCACGCGTTTGCGTTGTTCGTCGGTGAGTTCCACTTTGTTGGCGCTGTCGCGCAGCATCATCAACCCACCGACGATCGACCCGATCGCGACTACCATAATCAACCACGCATACCACGGCATAAGGCTCTCCTTGAGGCAGATCGCCGGGGGAGAATTTTCCCACGGTAATAACTGCTTTGAGTTACGGGCGTTCTGAGTAGTTCATTGTAGGCCCGTTCTGCCTCGCAAACCCTATAGCCCGGTCAACATCGCATCCGCCGGGGCATCGGCGCGGTCCTGGGCGGTCAGTTGGAAGTAGATGAAACCCACGGCCATGAAGCCCAAAAAGATCAGTCCGATCAGCGTGTTGAACCAGGCCATCGCCACCAGGCACACCACTGCCAATACCAGCGCGATGCCCGGCACGACAGGGTAGCCCGGCGCGCGGAAGGTGCGTTCCAGCAACGGCTCGGTTTTGCGCAGTTTGAACAGGCTGAGCATGCTCATGATGTACATCACAATAGCGCCGAACACGGCCATGGTGATCATCGCCGCGGTCAGGGTCATGCCGCCCAGGTTGATCAGGCCGTCGCTGTAGATCGAGGCGATGCCGACTACGCCACCGGCGAGGATTGCGCGGTGGGGTGTCCGAAAACGCGACAGCTTGGCGAGGAAAGTGGGCAAGTAGCCGGCGCGTGCCAGGGCGAAGAATTGGCGCGAGTAGCCGAGGATGATGCCGTGGAAACTCGCCACCAGGCCGAACAGGCCGATCCAGACGAGCATGTGCAACCAGCCGGAGCTTTCGCCCACCACGGTTTTCATCGCCTGGGGCAGCGGGTCGTTGATGTTTGACAGGGTGCGCCAGTCGCCCACACCACCCGCGAAGAACATCACTCCCATGGCCAGTATCACCAGGGTAAGGATGCCGCTGATGTAGGCTTTTGGAATGGTGCGCTTCGGATCTTTCGCTTCTTCGGCCGCCATGGCCGCGCCTTCGATGGCGAGGAAGAACCAGATGGCGAAAGGGATCGCTGCGAACATCCCGGCAATCGCCGGGGCGCCGAAGGTGTTGGAGCCGGCCCAGCCGTTCAGGGCGAAGTTACTGAAGCTGAATGCCGGAGCAACGACGCCCATGAACACCAGCAGTTCAGCGACGGCGAGTACGCACACCACCAGTTCGAAGGTGGCGGCGAGTTTCACGCCGAGGATGTTGAGGCCCATGAACACGATGTAGGCACCGACGGCGGCGTGTTTTGGGTCCAGCGCGGGGAACTGCACATTGAGGTAGGCACCGATGGCCAAAGCGATGGCGGGCGGCGCGAAGACGAATTCGATCAGGGTCGCCAGGCCGGCAATCAAGCCGCCTTTTTCGCCGAAGGCGCGGCGGCTGTAGGCAAATGGGCCGCCGGCGTGGGGAATTGCGGTGGTCAGCTCTGTGAAGCTGAAAATAAAGCAGGTGTACATCGCGGCGACCATCAAGGAGGTCACCAGGAAACCCAGCGTGCCGGCCACGCCCCAGCCATAGCTCCACCCGAAGTACTCGCCGGATATCACCAGCCCGACAGCAATACCCCATAGATGGAGGGTGCCCAAGGTGGGTTTGAGTTGTGTGTTCATTGTGCGGAGTTCCCTGAACGGTTGGAATGACTCAGGGTGTTGCAGTGGCTATGCCAGGCTACGCAAACCTGTCGCAAAGCGGCGCCTATGTCGCGTGCGAGACGGTTTAGCGTTTGAATGCGGCCAGGCGCGCACCAGATAAGGGCGGTATTGCCTGGACTGACGCCATCGGGGGCAAGCCCTAATGCCGGTCAGTTAAGCGCTAAAGCAGAAAACCTGCGACCTGTGGCGAGGGAGCTTGCTCCCGTTGGGGCGCGAAGCGGCCCCAAAAATGGGACTGCTACGCAGTCCAGCGGGAGCAAGCTCCCTCGCCACAGGGACCGGTTCTGTCTTAACTGACTGGCTTTAGGGCATGCCCGCGCTCACATTTGATGAGGCATCGGGCATTCGGGTTCAGGCCGTAACGAAAGTGCCGGTGCCTTTGAGGATGTTCTGCAAAGTCTCTTGCAGTTCGGCCCAGTCCGCGGCAGCAGTGGCGTGGGTGATCTCCAACTGATCGTTGCCCCCCAGCGCATCGGCGTCACCGGCAGCCAGTTCAATCAGCAGGGTTGTAGCACTCAGGGTGACTTTCAAACCATCCAGGGTCGACGGCTCATAATCCCAAGTCAACTCCACCTCGTCTTCATCCGGGTAACGGCTCAGCATGAACATTTCGCCGTTTTTGCCGTGACAGCAGAGCATGGCCATGTTGTCTTCTTCGTCGTCGCACGGGGTGGCCATCAGGGCGTCGGTTTTCAGCTGCAGCATGGGAAATCCTGTGTGGAGGAGGGCGTTGCGCCGGGGAATTGTGCCATTGCGGCGAATTTTATGCTGCATGGTGTGTCAGACCCAGGGCATGACCTGGCGAGCGGTATCAGTCATTTCCGGTACTCGCGGGGGTGAAAATAGCGAATTTTTTACCCGGAAAAACTCGGTTGCCCAAGTTGCAACCCAGCGCCTGCTTACCGATGACCGAATATGTCGCAGCACCGCAAGCACCCGGCTTCGTACACTCGTTAAGCTGCGCAACGGATGTGCCCCGCGCCAGGCGCCTGACCTGCCCGTCGTACCGTCACCCGGCAAGGTGTGCATCTTGTGGAAGTTGTATGTGACCTGACTGTCTTGTCCAGCTTCACCCACCTGTCGCCCTGATTCGTTTATCGTGACCCACGAACAGAGCCGACGGTCTCCCCGCAAGGGGACAACACGCGACGCTTCCATCAATAACAAGCCCAAGCGGAGTACCACAGATGGCGTTCTTCACCGCAGCCAGCAAGGCCGACTTCCAGCACCAACTGCAAGCGGCACTGGCGCAGCACATCAGTGAACAGGCACTGCCACAAGTGGCGCTGTTCGCTGAGCAATTCTTCGGCATTATTTCCCTGGATGAACTGACCCAGCGTCGCCTTTCCGACCTGGCTGGTTGCACCCTGTCTGCCTGGCGCCTGCTTGAGCGCTTCGATCACACCCAACCGCAAGTGCGGGTCTACAACCCCGATTATGAACGCCATGGCTGGCAGTCGACGCACACCGCGGTCGAAGTGCTGCACCATGACCTGCCATTTCTGGTGGACTCGGTACGTACCGAGCTCAACCGCCGTGGCTACAGCATTCACACCCTGCAAACCACCGTGCTCAGTGTGCGCCGTGGCGGCAAGGGCGAATTGCTGGAAGTGCTGCCCAAGGGCACCCAGGGCGAAGGCATTCTGCAAGAATCGCTGATGTACCTGGAAATCGACCGCTGCGCCAACGCCGCCGAATTGAATGTGCTGAGCAAAGAGCTTGAGCAGGTGCTGGGCGAAGTGCGCGTGGCCGTGGCTGATTTCGAACCGATGAAAGCCAAGGTCCAGGACCTGCTGGCCGGTATCGACGCCAGCGCTTTCGTGATCGATGGCGAAGAAAAAGCCGAGATCAAGAACTTCCTCGAATGGCTGGTGGGCAACCATTTCACCTTCCTGGGCTACGAAGAGTTTGTGGTACGTGACGAGGCGGACGGCGGTCATATCGAATATGACGCCGGCTCCTTCCTCGGTCTGACCAAGCTGCTGCGCCCCGGCCTCACCGCTGAAGACCTGCGCATTGAAGACTACGCCGTCGCCTACCTGCGCGAACCGACCATGCTGTCGTTCGCCAAGGCTGCGCACCCAAGCCGTGTACACCGCCCGGCTTATCCGGACTATGTGTCGATCCGTGAGATCAGCGCCGACGGCAAGGTCATCAAGGAACACCGCTTCATGGGCCTGTACACCTCCTCGGTGTACGGCGAGAGCGTGCGGGTGATTCCTTACATTCGCCGCAAGGTCGCGGAAATCGAGCGCCGCTCGGGCTTCCAGGCCAAGGCGCACCTGGGCAAGGAACTTGCCCAGGTGGTTGAAGTATTGCCGCGTGACGACCTGTTCCAAACCCCGGTCGATGAGCTGTTCAGCACGGTGATGTCGATCGTGCAGATTCAGGAACGCAACAAGATCCGCGTATTCCTGCGCAAAGACCCGTATGGCCGTTTCTGCTACTGCCTGGCCTACGTACCGCGTGACATCTATTCCACCGAAGTGCGCCAGAAGATCCAGCAAGTGCTGATGGATCGCCTGAAAGCCTCGGACTGCGAGTTCTGGACGTTCTTCTCCGAATCCGTGCTGGCCCGTGTGCAACTGATTCTGCGGGTCGACCCGAAGAACCGCCTGGACATCGACCCGCTGCAACTGGAAAAAGAAGTGGTTCAGGCCTGCCGCAGCTGGCAGGACGACTACGCCAGCCTGGTGGTGGAAAGCTTCGGCGAAGCCCACGGCACCAACGTGCTGGCGGATTTCCCGAAAGGTTTCCCGGCCGGCTACCGCGAGCGTTTCGCCGCGCATTCGGCCGTGGTCGACATGCAGCACCTCAACAGCCTCACCGAAGCCAACCCGCTGGTGATGAGTTTCTACCAGCCCCTCGGCCAGGTTTCCGGCCAGCGTGAGCTGCACTGCAAGCTCTATCACGCCGACACCCCGCTGGCGCTGTCCGACGTGCTGCCGATCCTGGAAAACCTCGGCCTGCGCGTGTTGGGCGAGTTCCCGTACCGCCTGCGCCACGCCAATGGCCGTGAGTTCTGGATCCATGATTTTGCGTTCATCGCCGCCGAAGGCGTGAACCTGGATATCTCGCAGCTCAACGACACGCTGCAGGACGCGTTCGTGCATATTGTTCACGGCGATGCCGAAAACGACGCGTTCAACCGCCTGGTACTCACCGCCGGCCTGCCGTGGCGTGACGTGGCGCTGCTGCGCGCTTACGCCCGTTACCTCAAGCAGATCCGCCTGGGCTTCGACCTCGGCTATATCGCCAGCACCCTGAACAACCACACCGACATCGCCCGCGAGTTGACCCGGTTGTTCAAGACCCGCTTCTACCTGGCGCGCAAGCTCACCGCCGATGACCTGGAAGACAAGCAGCAGCGTCTGGAACAGGCGATCCTCAGCGCCCTGGACGACGTTCAGGTGCTCAACGAAGACCGCATCCTGCGTCGCTACCTGGACCTGATCAAAGCGACCCTGCGCACCAACTTCTACCAGACCGACGCCAACGGCCAGAACAAGTCGTACTTCAGCTTCAAGTTCAACCCGCACGCAATTCCCGAGTTGCCCAAGCCGGTGCCGAAGTTTGAAATCTTCGTCTACTCGCCACGCGTCGAAGGCGTGCACCTGCGCTTTGGCAACGTGGCCCGTGGTGGCCTGCGCTGGTCCGACCGTGAAGAAGACTTCCGTACCGAAGTGCTCGGCCTGGTAAAAGCCCAGCAAGTGAAGAACTCGGTGATCGTGCCGGTGGGCGCCAAAGGCGGCTTCCTGCCGCGTCGCCTGCCATTGGGCGGCAGCCGTGACGAGATCGCGGCCGAGGGCATCGCCTGCTACCGCATCTTCATGTCCGGCCTGTTGGACATTACCGACAACCTGAAAGACGGCGCCCTGGTACCGCCGGTCAACGTTGTGCGCCATGACGACGATGACCCATACCTGGTGGTGGCCGCGGACAAGGGCACTGCGACCTTCTCCGACATCGCCAACGGTATCGCCATCGACTACGGTTTCTGGCTGGGCGATGCGTTCGCCTCCGGGGGTTCCGCCGGTTACGACCACAAGAAAATGGGCATCACCGCCAAGGGCGCGTGGGTCGGCGTGCAGCGTCACTTCCGTGAGCGCGGCATCAACGTGCAGGAAGACAGCATCACCGTGGTGGGCGTCGGCGACATGGCCGGTGACGTGTTCGGTAACGGCTTGCTCATGTCCGAGACGCTGCAACTGGTCGCGGCCTTCAACCACCTGCACATTTTCATCGACCCTAACCCGAACCCGGCTACCAGCTTCGTCGAGCGCAAGCGTTTGTTCGAGCTGCCGCGTTCGGCCTGGACCGATTACGACACCAGCATCATGTCCGAAGGCGGCGGTATCTTCTCGCGCAGCGCGAAGAGCATTGCCATCTCGCCGCAGATGAAAGAACGCTTCGACATCCAGGCCGACAAGCTGACCCCGACCGAACTGCTCAACGCCTTGCTCAAGGCGCCGGTGGACCTGTTGTGGAACGGCGGTATCGGTACCTACGTCAAAGCCAGCACCGAGAGCCATGCGGATGTGGGCGACAAGGCCAACGACGCACTGCGCGTCAACGGCAACGAGTTGCGCTGCAAGGTGGTGGGCGAGGGCGGTAACCTGGGCATGACCCAGCTGGGTCGTGTGGAGTTCGGCCTCAATGGCGGCGGTTCCAATACCGACTTCATTGACAACGCCGGTGGCGTGGACTGCTCCGACCACGAAGTGAACATCAAGATCCTGCTCAACGAAGTGGTGCAGGCCGGTGACATGACCGACAAGCAACGCAACCAGTTGCTGGCGAGCATGACCGACGAAGTCGGCAACCTGGTGTTGGGCAACAACTACAAGCAGACCCAGGCCCTGTCCCTGGCCGCGCGCAAGGCTTACGAGCGTGTCGCCGAGTACAAGCGCCTGATGAGCGACCTGGAAGCCCGTGGCAAGCTGGACCGCGCCATCGAGTACCTGCCGACCGAGGAGCAGCTTGTCGAGCGCGCCGCCAATGGCAAGGGCCTGACGCGTCCTGAGCTGTCGGTGTTGATCTCCTACAGCAAGATCGACCTCAAGGAAGCGCTGCTCAAGTCCCAGGTTCCGGATGACGAGTACCTGACCCGTGACATGGAGACCGCGTTCCCGCCGAGCCTGGTGGCCAAGTTCTCCGAGGCCATGCGTCGTCACCGCCTCAAGCGCGAGATCGTCAGCACCCAGATCGCCAACGACCTGGTCAACCACATGGGCATCACCTTCGTTCAACGACTCAAAGAGTCGACCGGCATGAGCCCGGCGAACGTGGCCGGCGCCTATGTGATCGTGCGCGACATCTTCCACCTCCCGCACTGGTTCCGTCAGATCGAAGCCCTGGATCATCAGGTCTGCGCCGACGTACAACTGGAGCTGATGGACGAGCTGATGCGCCTGGGCCGTCGCGCCACGCGCTGGTTCCTGCGCAGCCGTCGCAACGAGCAGGACGCCGGGCGTGACACCGCGCACTTCGGTCCGCACCTGGCCGCGCTGGGCCTCAAGCTCGACGAACTGTTGGAAGGCCCTACGCGTGAAGGCTGGCAGAACCGTTACCAGGCTTACACCCAGGCCGGCGTACCGGAGTTGTTGGCACGCATGGTTGCAGGCACTACCCACCTGTACACCCTGCTGCCGATCATCGAAGCCGCCGACGTGACCGGGCATGACGCCGCCGAAGTGGCCAAGGCCTACTTCGCCGTCGGCAGCGCCCTTGACCTGCCGTGGTACCTGCAGCAGATCAGCGACCTGCCGGTTGCCAACAACTGGCAGGCTCAGGCCCGCGAAGCGTTCCGCGACGACGTGGACTGGCAACAACGGGCGATCACCATTTCGGTATTGCAAATGGCCGAAGCGCCACAAGACATGGAAGCCCGCGTGGCCCTGTGGCTTGAGCAGCACCAGGACATGGCTGATCGCTGGCGCGCAATGATGGTGGACATCCGTGCTGCGGTCGGCACGGACTACGCCATGTATGCGGTGGCCAACCGTGAGTTGCTGGACCTGGCGTTGAGTGGTCAGCCGGTGTTGCAGGCGGTTTGATCTAGCGGCACAAACGAAAGCCCCCGTCTCGTGAGAGGCGGGGGCTTTTTGCTGGAACATTCTTTATCAAACACTGAAGGATCATTGTGGGAGCGGGCTCGCTCGCGAATACGGTGAATCAGTGAATCAATAACTGAATGACTGACTGACACAGCGCATTCGCGAGCAAGCCCGCTCCCACATTTTTTGATCTGCGTTCGCCTGGGGTCAGTGGTGTTTGAGCAGTTTGCTTTCCAGGTGATCCAGATGTTGGGTCATCAGCGCCACGGCGGTGGTTGAGTCGCGTTGTTCAAGCGCATCCACGATCGCTACATGCTCCTGCCACGCGCAATACGTGCAGGCCTTTGCTTCAAATTGGGCGATGATCAGCGACGTCAACGGCACCAGGCTGTTGAGAAACTGCGCCAGCGGTGCGTTCCCCGCCATTACCGCCAATTGCAGGTGAAACTCCCCCGATAACCGAATCGCCGGCCCACGCTGGTCGCCTTCGATACAGTCGCGCTCGCGGTCAATCAACTCGCGCAGCTGGCGTATCTGCGCGGGTGTGGCGTGGGCGCACGCCAGTTGCACCACGGTCATTTCCGTCATGCGCCGTGCTTCAAGAATCTGCCGCGTTTGCTGCCTGTCCGGGGCCGCTACCTGGGCTCTCTGGTTGGGGCGCAGGATGATCACTTGCTGGTGGGACAGCTTGGCCAACACACGGCGGATCACGCTGCGGCTCACGCCAAAGACGTCGCCCAGGCCTTCTTCGGTGAAGCGGCTGGAAGGCGCAATGCGCTGTTCCAGGATGGCGTCGAACAGGCGAGGGTAGATGTCATCCACCGAGGGTTTTTTGCCCGCCACCAGGCGCAGTGCGGGGAGGGTGGGGTCGCGTTGCAGCGCGTGAGCGTTCATGGCCGGTCTCCAAAATATCAACTGCCCAGATGGTCGTCGGGGATGTTCAAGCGAATGCCCATGCGCAAGCCTTCCTGAAGGATGTGTCGACGCATTTCGGCACTGGCCAGGGCGCTGTTCTTGTTGCGGATGGCACGCACCACCGCCTCGTTCTCCCGCAGGCGCTCGGCCAGGTGTTCGGGGGAATTGCGCAGCACCTGGGCGCTTTGCTTGAGGGCATTGCTGGTTTGTTGCACCACGTTCTGGAAGATCGGGTTGGAGGTCAGTGCGAACAGCTCTTCGTGGAAGGCGATGTAGGCGTTCATGCCGGCTTCGCTGTCGTCGGCATCGAGCGCTTCACGCATGTCCATCAGGGTCAGGCGCAGTTGGCCGATTTCTTTGCTGCTGATGGACTGGGCCACCAAACCGACGATGAAGGGTTCAAGGGTGTAGCGCAGTTGCAGGATGTCTTCCAGGCTGGCATCCGCCACGGTTTCGCTCGACTGCGGCTCGCTGACGCTGGTTTCCAGCACCACCACGCCTTTGCCGGGCATGGAGCGCACCAGGCCGAGGGTTTCCAGCACGATCACCGCTTCGCGCAGACTCGGGCGGCTGATGCCCATCTGTTCGGCCAGTTCACGCTGGCCGGGCAGCATTTCACCACGCCGCCACTGGCCACGCGCCAGGGCTGCGCGCAGTTTCTCTACGACTGAATTGACGACGGTTGAGGTGCTGATCACGTCGATGTCTCCTTGATGTTGCGAATACGGCGGTAAGTCCTATGACGAACCCATGTGGAAGGGGGCAAGCCCTAATGCCAGTCAGTTAAGGAGGAGCGCTTTACCGTCGCGAGGGAGCTTGCTCCCGCTGGACTGCGCAGCAGTCCCATTTTCTGGGGTCGCTTCGCGGCCCAGCGGGAGCAAGCTCCCTCGCCACAGGCCGACGGTTGCCTGTTCTAGCGCTTAACTGACTGGCATTGTGGCTTGCCTGGGAAAGCGCCATCAGCCGCGTCGCAAAATCACTTCTTCTTACGCGGCCCCGTGTTGAAAACCGGCACCTTGCGCACTGGTTTGATCGAGGGCTCCGCTGGCGCCACTTCGCCGCTGTCCACCCATTTGCCCAGGTTGCGCTTACCACCGCCACCCGAGGTTTTGGGCTTTTTCGGTTTTTTCGGCTTCTTCACTACCTGCCCGCTGGCATCGGTATCCGGCACGCGGTGTTCCGGTTCGAAGTCCGGCTCCATCGTGCGGATCAGGGTCTGGCGGGTCAGCATTTCGATGGCCGAGAGCATGTTCACTTCATCGGCACACACCAGCGAAATCGCCTCGCCGGTGTTGCCCGCACGCCCGGTACGGCCGATACGGTGGATGTAGTCTTCGGCGACGATCGGCAGGTCGAAGTTGACCACCAGCGGCAAGTCTTCGATATCCAGGCCACGGGCCGCCACGTCGGTGGCCACCAGGATCTGCACGTCGCTGGCCTTGAAGCGGTCCAGCGCACGCTGGCGTGTGGCCTGCGGTTTGTCGCCGTGGATGCCGTCGGCGTTAATGCCCAGCCCCTGCAACTTATCCACCAGCGCGTCAACGCCGTTACGGGTTTTGGCAAATACCAGCACCTGCTTCCAGCGGCCCTTGCGCATCAGATGCACGAACAGTTCCGGCTTGCGCTTTTTATCCACCGGCACCACCCACTGTTTCACGGTGTTGGCGGCGACGTTGCGCGGGCTGACTTCGATGCTCAGCGGGTCGTTGAGCATCTGCCCGGCGAGCAGGCGGATGTCATCGGAGAAGGTCGCGGAGAACAGCAGGGTCTGGCGTTTTTTCGGCAGCATGCGGTAGATGTTTGCCAGTTCTTCGGAGAAGCCCAGGTCGAGCATGCGGTCGGCTTCATCCAGCACCAGGGTTTGCAGCTGGTTGAGTTTCAGCGCGTTCTGGCGGAACAGGTCGATCAGGCGGCCAGGCGTGGCGACCAGAATGTCGACGCCCTTGCGCAGCTTCATCATCTGCGGGTTGATGCTCACGCCGCCGTACACCGCATAGGTGGTCAGCGGCAGGTGTTGGGCGTACTCGGCGACGCTGGCGTGAACCTGCTCGGCCAGCTCACGGGTGGGGCACAGGATCAGCGCACGCGCCGAGTTGGCGGCGACTTTCGGCCCTTCCATCGTCAGCAATTGCAGGAGCGGCAAGGCGAAACCTGCGGTCTTGCCGGTGCCGGTCTGGGCGGCGGCCATCAGGTCGCGACCGGCCAGCACCGCCGGAATGGCTTGCGCCTGCACCGGCGTCGGGGTCTGGTAGCCAAGCGTCTCAAGGGCGCGCAGCAAGGGTTCGATCAGGCCAAGGGTGGCGAAAGTCATGTAGTTACCGTAGGAAAAATTCAGCGCAAGGTCGCAATTGCGCCGCAGTTTACCTTATTTCCGGCTTCGGCTTACGCCACTGCGGCAGGCTGATCAGCAACACCGCGCTGATGATCACCAGCATCGCCAGCGCCTCTTCCAGGCCAATGCTCTCACCGACGAACACAATCCCCAGCAACACCGCCACCGCCGGGTTCACATAGGCATAACTGGTCGCCGCCGCCGGGCGCACGTTTTTGAGCAGGTACATGTAGGCGTTAAACGCGATGATCGAACCGAATACAGTGAGATAGGCCAGCGCCAGCCAGCCCTCCAGCGGTGGCATCGCCTGCAGACGCTCACCCGACAGCGTGCTGACGATCAGCAGCGCCACGCCGGCCACCAGCATTTCCGCGGCACTGGCCATGGCGCCCTGGGGCAGCGGCACGTGGCGGCTCCACACCGAACCGAACGCCCAGGAAGCCGCCGCCATCAACAGCAACACCGCGCCCATCGGGCTCGATTGCAGCGTGCTGCCCATGTTGAGCATGGCGATGCCGACAATCCCCAGAATCACCCCGGCCCATTCCAGCCGTGTATTACGCGCGCCCCAGAAAAAACCAAACAACAAGGTAAACAACGGCACGGTCGCCACGGCCAAGGCCGCAACGCCGGACGATACGCCCATGTGCTCCGCCACGCTGACGCCGCCATTGCCAACGGTGAGCAGCAAAATGCCGATCATGCCGGCGGCCTTCCATTGCGCCCAGGACGGCGCCGGCACGCCACGCCACCTCAGGTAGCCATACATCAATGCGCCGGCCGTACAAAATCGAATCCCCGCCAGCAGCAACGGCGGCCAGTACTCCACGCCGATACGAATCACCAGGTAAGTGGAACCCCAGATCACATACAACGCGAAAAAAGCGGCGATCAGTGGTAAGGGAAAGCGACGTGGGCCAGGCATTGGGCGGCTCTATGGCAGGAGATGGGAGGCTTATTCTAAAAACGAAGGTGGATAAACATAAGTTACAAAACCTGTTTAAAGCGCCCATACACTTCATAAAGGCAAGCCCGAGGCCCACAGGGATCGCGTATTGCCTGAGCGCTGGTCAGATCACCCTCCACGTTTCGTCTCATAAGCACACTTACCAATACTGACTAAATCAAAAATTGCCAGCCCGGCAACAACGAAGGGGCTGCCTCGTCCGATAATGCCGAACACCCGCACCGTGCCAAACGTTGCTTTCGCCCTTCCGGCCATCGTGGGTTGCCTGATGAAGGTACGAGGAAAGAAGCGCATTCCAATGAGGCTCGCCAGGTTCTTGGTTTTGCTGGAGCCGACGTGAACCCATGCGCCCACGGCAATTTTGCTAATCGGTATGCCTGCCGCGCCCGTGGCTGCCGTGAGGCCGTAGTGTTGCTGTGTACATTTCCAGAGTTCATCAAACGTCGTGTCGGGCACGGCGGGGTCAGCGTGGAGGGGCTTGAGTAACTGGTAATGGGGGCCATGACTCCAACCTGGCGTACTCGGCAACACCATGACTGCCGGGCAGTTCGTCATCGCATTCCCCACATGAAACGCCATGCTTGAACTTGAACCCAGTTCAATGCCATTTGATTCAAGCTCGAACTTGCTTTGAATGATCGCCGTTTGAAGATCGCTTTCCTGCATGACTCTATCCCTGTGCGTGAATGACAGACGGGATGGTAGGTCGCAGTACGACGCGATGGATGAACGCAGGGGAAAACCAGAAAGGTCCTAGGCTATAACCGGAATTGGCCTACCGCCCCTTCAAAACTCACGTGAAAGCGACCTCAAACCGCCGGAATTTCAGTGGCCAGCAAGACCGATCCCTTTCATTTGCGGGACGTTTCCGAGAGAATCCCACGGCCTTGTTTCCGTCGGATCAGCTCGCTAGTCTCGCTCCGTCATCGAATGTTCGATGACCGGACGTGCAAGTCCGACGACGGTAATACGCCACAACCTTTGACTCTCGATGCCAGTTTTTCTATCAGGCGTTGATTCGTTATGGCAGCTGTACGCGGGAGATCTTCGGATCTACCGGACTCCGTCTCGGTCTTGCACACCTGCGTACTGCTGCCACCCTAATTCGTGTGCAAGCGAACGGTTGCAGCTTCTACCTGACGGAGAGGTTTCACCATGGTCAAAGTCACCCCCGATCCACCCAAATCCAAAGCCGACTTCCTCAGCGAAGACGCCCTGCTCCACCGTCGAGTCATCGACTACTACCTCAAGGCATCCGCCCCGGATGCGCCGATTTTTATTCTCAATGACAACCTGAGCTTCGAAGACGCCCTGGCCCACGCGGCGGATTTGTTGCATTGCGCCGTGGAGACGGCCCACGAATCGGGCGAGGCGATGAAAGCGCCGCAGCGGGCGGTGATGCATTTGGTGGAGATGGCGAAAGGAGTGGTGGATCAGGCGCTGGCGTGTGTACAGCCTCGATAGCCGCCGCATAACCCATGTGGGAGCCGGGCTTGCCGTAATGCCAGTCAGTTAAGACAGAACCGGTCCCTGTGGCGAGGGAGCTTGCTCCCGCTGGACTGCGTAGCAGTCCCATTTTTGGGGCCGCTTCGCGCCCCAACGGGAGCAAGCTACCTCGCCACAGGTCGCAGGTTTTTCTGCTTTAGCGCTTAACTGACCGGCATTAGGGCTTGCCGCCTCCCACATCTATTTGGATCTCTGGTGTTCTTGGGGGTGTGGCTGATTTGGTTCTCTGGTGTTCTTGAGGGTGTGGCTGATTTGGATCTCTGGTGTTCTTGAGGGTGTGGCTGGTTAGAACCCGCGATGTTTCTTCAAATGCTCATTGATCTTCGCCGCCGGCACTTTCTGCAAGGTGCACAGCAAATCGTGGGACAGTTCGCGCAAGCCATGGGTCTGGCGCAGTTCCTGGGCCAGATGCGCCGTCAGGTTGGCAGCCATCTCCGCATCCGCCAGCGCCCGGTGGGCCTTGCCGGTGTGGGGCAGTTGGGCGTAGCTGTTGAGGGTGCCGAGCTTGTGATTCGGCGCCGCCGGCATGAGGCGGCGGGCCAGCAGCAGCGAGCAGGCGAATTTTTGCAGGCGGGTGCGGCGGATCAGGCCCAGCTCGTAGTCCCAGAACTTCTGGTCGAACGCGGCGTTGTGCGCCATCAGCGGCGTAGTGCCGACGAATTCGTTGACCTCGTTCATCACCCGCTCGGCCGGTGGCGCGTTGCGCAGCATGGCGTTGCTGATGCCGGTGAGTTGCTCGATAAAGCCCGGCACGCGTACGCCGGCATTCATCAGGCTCTGGTAGCGGTCGACGATTTGCCCGCGCTCAAGAATGACCACGCCAATTTCCGTGGCCCGGCATTGGCTGCTCGGGGTAATGCCGGTGGTTTCAAAGTCGATGACCGCTATACGTTCCAAACCTGTTCCAACTCCGTCTAACAATGTATTGAGCCGTGCTTATTTAAGCAGCAACGCGCCTTCGATCGGCACGTAGCGGCTGGCGGCGCGTATCAGTGAGTTGGCCGTCAGCCCCGGCACGCCGTAGGCCACGGCCTGCACGCCATGCTTGTGGATGATGCGGTCGAGCAGCATGTCGAAATCGCCATCACCGGAGGCCAGCACCACTTCGTCGACGTTAGCGGCGGCGTCCATGATGTCGATGGTGATGCCGACGTCCCAGTCGCCCTTGGCCGAGCCGTCACTGCGCTGGATGTAAGGCTTGAGTTTCACGGTAAAACCGAGGTTGCGCAGGATCTGCTGGAACTGCTGCTGTTTGCTGTCGCCACGGTCGATGGCGTAGGCGTACGCCTCGACGATCTGCCCACGGGCGCTGATATCGGCCCACAGCGCGGCGTAGTTGAAGTGGCAGCCATACGCCTGGCGAACGGTGTAATAGAGGTTTTGCACATCGGCGAACACTGCAATTTTCTTCACCGCACTTCCTCAATGACAGCCAGGCGCCAGCGCCCGGAAAGGGCGCCAGTATGCCAGCCATGCGAAGGTTTCCGGGAAAAATCAGACCGGAGCGCCGCAGCGCTCCGGGCCGGGCGTGTCAGACGAAGGAATCGTCGTCGCCAAAGGCGGAGGAATCGTCGGAATAATCGCTGTCGGCGACGCTGTCCGCGCTGTTGCTGCCCCAGCTGTCATTACCCGCGAACTTCTGGTCATCGTTGCCCCAGCCACCTTGATCACTGGCAGGCGCCGGTTGCTCGATGATCTCTTCCACCACCTGCGGCTGCTGGTTGTGGTGGAACAGGCTGCTGATGCCTTCGGCGAGCAACACGCCCCCGGCCACGCCGGCCGCCGTTTTCATTGCGCCGCCCAGGAACCCGCTGCCCGCGGGCGCAACGGCGGCCGGTTGTTGCGGCGGTTGATAATTCTGCTGCGGTGCCGGCGGGTTAAACGCTGGCCGCGCCGGCTCACGCCAACCGCCGCCCGAACTGCCCGGCGCGGGCTGCGCATCACGCGAACCGCCGCCAAAGATGTTCGACAGAAACCCACCGCCGCTCGCCGGTGCCGCTGGCGCGGACGCAGACTTGGCGCGCTGCAATTCTTCCTGCAATTGCTGGATCTGCTGCGCCTGCTGCTTGTTCTGCGCATCGAGGCTTTGCAGCGCGTGTTCCTGCACCAGTATCGACTGGGTCATGTAGTAGCCGGCGGCCGGTTGGCGAGTCATGTGTTCCTTGATCCGCGCTTCGGCCTGGGCGTCGCGGGGGGCTGAGTCCGTTTCGGCTTGCTGCAACCGTGAAAACAGTCCATCGATCAGGGTTTGTTCTTCGCTGTTCATGGCGACCTCGTTAGATTGCCGGTAAAAATCAGGGTCCCGCCTGAGGTCAGGCAAGGTACGACCTAGTTATGGGGCTGTTACCAATTGTTTCAATGGTCTTTACTCAAGGTTTACGTTTGCTTGCCCCTGCCAGCTATCGGTTAAAGTGTGCCCCTGCTTTTCAGCCTGTGATGACTCTGATGAATCCGTTAGATGTGCTGCGCGACTCCTTTCGCTTTACCCTGCGCAACCTGGGCGCCATCGTCCAGCTGTGCCTGCCGCTGGTGATCCTCGAAGCCCTGCTGCAACAGGTGCTCGACCACACGCTGGGCCCGGATGCCTTCAGCGGTTACAGCGTGGTGGTGGGGTTACTGGTGTATCCGCTGTACACCGGCGCCCTGATCCTGTTCCTCGACGCCCGCACCCGGGGCGAATCGCCCAGCACCCGGGATGTGTGGGCCATGGCCTTGGCGATGTGGCCGCGCTTCGCCCTGCTGACGGCCATGAGCACATTGCTGATATTGCTGGGGCTGTCGCTGTATTTTCTGCCGGGCCTGTGGCTGATGGTGGTGCTGGCGTTTGCCGAGTACCTGTTGGTATTGCGCGGTATGTCGGCGCTTGAAGCGATGAAGGAAAGCCTGCGCCTGACCCGTGGGCACTTCTGGCGAATCCTGGTATGCCTGCTGTGCGTGATGACCCCGCTGTGGCTGCTCAAGGGCGCCAGCGTGGCGGCGTATCCCGACCCCGCGCCGCTGCTGGGGCTGTTGATGGACAGCGCGCACAGCTTCCTGCAACTGTTTACCAGTGTGGTGCTGTTCCGTTTATTCATGTTGATCGGTGGCGACGCCGACGCGCGGTGATATGCTCCGTGCCACTTCTGAAATGCACATAAGCCGAGCCGATGACCCGTTTATTGCGCATCACCTTGTTGAGCCTGCTGCTGATTGCCGGCCTGCTGACAGCCCTGGTCTACAGCCTGACCTGGCGCCCGGCCGACAAGCAGACCTTGCCCGTCAGTTGCGTGGCGCCGCGTGCGCCGACTCTGCTGCCGGGCCAGGCGCTCAAGGTGATGACCTGGAACGTGCAGTACCTGGCCGGCAAGAACTACGTGTTCTGGTACGACACCCCCGACGGCAGCGGCCCGGACGAGCGTCCCACGGTTGAAGACATGGCCTTCAGCCTTGACGAAGTGGCGCGGGTGATCCGCGACGAACAGCCCGACATCCTACTGTTGCAGGAAATCGACGAAGGCGCCAAACCCTCCCATTATCAGGACCAGCTCGCCCTGTTGCAGGAGCGGCTGGTCGACCTCTACCCCTGCAGCACCCAGGCGTTCGACTGGAAAGCCGACTTTGTGCCCAACCTGTCTATCTTCGGCAGCGTCGGGCGCAAGCTGGCCACCCTCAGCCGCTACCAGATCGAACACGCCGAGCGCCTGCAATTGCCGACCGCGGATGCCAATGTCATCAGCCGCCAGTTCCAGCCCAAGCCCGCCTTGTTGCTGACTTACCTGCCGCTCAGTGATGGCGGGCAATTGGCGGTGCTCAATACGCGCCTGGAAGGCGGCACGCCTGGGCGCAGTGCGGTGCAGGAACAGGTGAAAGCCACCGTGAAGTTGCTGGATAAGCTGGAAGGCCGTGGCACGCCCTGGTTGATTGGTGGCGATTTCAATTTGCTGCCGCTGGGCCAATTCCTGCGCCTGGATGCGCAAAAACGCGGCCAGTATTCGCCGGACAGCGAGCTGCATTTGTTGTGGGACAAATACCCGATGATCCCGAGCAACAGCGAATCCAGCGGGATCGACCGCGAAAAATGGCTGACGCACTTCCCCAATGATCCAAGCCTTGAAGCGCCGGACCGTACGCTCGATTACCTGTTCTACAGCCCGCGGATCAAGCGGGTGGAGGCCAAGGTGCGGCAGGAGGATACGTTGCGTATTTCCAACCATTTGCCGGTGATTGCGCGCTTTTTATTGCCGGCCGCGCAATAACGAGGCATTAGGCCAGTAACAGGGGTTTTAGTGGGCCCATCACGAATATCACGCGCCTGCGATTAAACATGTTTACATATGATTGGGAATGATTACTATTAGCGCACTTCCACTCTGAAGGATATGCGTCAGTGATACGGATCTCACCGGTGTTTACCCGCTTACAAACAGGCGACAACGTCTACGGCCTGCTCAATTCTTTACCTTCGCCCCTGCTTTGCGAAATGATTGCGTTTGCCGGCTACGACTTTGTGATTCTTGATCTTGAGCACTTGCTGCGCTCTGAAGAAGACATCATGCATTGTGTTCGCGCGTGTGAGGCCGCAGGGATTTCGCCTTGGCTGCGCATACCTGAAGTGGACGAAAAACTGATCGGTCGGGCGCTGGATGCCGGCATCGAAGCCATTGTCCTTTCCCGCACCGAAAGTGCTGCGCAAGTTCAGCGCGCCATTGAAGCGGCGTACTTTCCCCCGTTGGGGAAACGCGGAATAACCGGTGGGCGCATTACCGGTTTCGGTCGCCTGCCGTTACCCGAATACATCGAACTGGCCAATCGTCAAACCCCTATTATTCCCATGATTGAAAGTCGCGCCGGGGTCGCCGCCCTCGGCGAGATTCTGCAGCTGCCGGGCGTCGGCATGATCATGGAAGGCGCTCTGGATCTGGCGCTGGATCTCGACCTGGGCCCAGACCCGCTCAACCCCCAGGTCTGGCAAACGCTGCAATCCATGGCTGATGCCTGCCTCAGCGCCGCAGTACCCTTCTGCGCAAACCCCCGCACTGCTGAACAGAACACGCTATGGCGCGCCCGCGGGGTTCGATGCTTTCTGGCCGGTGAAGATCGGGGCTTGCTGCATAACGCCTTGAAAACCCGATTGCACTCTCTCCAACATTAAAAATGAGCCGGCGTATACCTACATGAAAACAAAAAATTCTCTGCACTTTTCACTGAGTCTTATCACTCTGGGCATCTGTCACGGTGCCATGGCCGCCGATCAACCCGTCGATTTATCCACCCAACCTGCCAATAGCCTGGAACTGGCTCCCGTGATGATTAAGGGTGATGTGCTCGGGACCGCCAGTGATCAGGAGGTGCGGACCTATGCCGGCAGCCGCAGTGTTATCGACTCCAGCGAGCTGAAAAAAGCCAGCGTGCGCGGTGTGGATGACGCGCTGCAACGTGTACCGGGCGTCAAGATCTTTGACGAAACCGGCACCGGCGCCTTGCCACAGATATCGGTACGCGGGCTGTACGAGAGTCGTAGCGGCCGGATTCAAGCGTTGTCGGACGGCATTCCACTGGCGCTGGCGCCGTATGGTCAGACCGGTCTGTCGCTGTTTCCAGTGACCATGGCCACTGTCGACCGTATTGATATCGTGCGTGGGGGCGCAGCGGTGCAGTACGGCCCGAACAACGTTGGTGGGGTAATCAACTTCATCAGCAAGCCGATCCCGCGCGAGTGGGAAACCACGCTGCAGGAGAAATTGACGTTCAACGCCGGCGGACGCCAGTTGTGGGACACCTATGTGGGCACTGGCGGCTACCTGACCGACAATTTCGGCCTGCAACTGGACGTCAATACCCTGAGCGGCGAATCAGGGCGCGAGCACTCCGAGACCGATGTGCAGAACTACCGTCTGCGCGGCCAGTGGAACATCGACGACGATCGCGACCTGAGCTTCGGCATCCAGCGCTACAAGGCCGATATGAGCCTGGCCGGAGCACTCAGCGTAAAGGATTACAAGGATGACCCCCGGCAATCGACGCGTCCGCTGGACCGCTTCGAGGGCGACACCAATCGCGTGTGGGGCACCTACACCCAGCGCCTGGGCGCCTTGGGGCCGTTCGACTCGGTAGAATACAGCTGGACCAACTTCGCCCACGACAGCAACCGCAACTTCGTGGTCGGCCTGCCGTTCACTCCGGACGGTACGGCGGTAACCAAACAGGACGGCCCCCGTGACTTCAAAGTCTGGGGGACGGAGCCGCGCATCAGTGCCACCATCGATGGCGACACAGTCGGCCAGACCTGGTTGCTGGGCGCCCGGTATGTCAGCGAAGACATCGACTATAAGGTCAACCGCGAGCGCATCTCTACCGGCGTGACGACGCCGTTCCGGGACTGGAAGTTCAATGACGACGCCCGCGCGTTTTACCTCAGCAACGCCATCAGTCTGCTCGATCATCGCCTGACCATCACTCCCGGCGTGCGCTACGAAAACGCCCGTATGGAATACGCAGACGGCGTCACCGGGTTCTCGCGCGAGAACAAATCCGAAGAGTGGCTGCCGGGCCTGACGGTGGCTTACCAGGCGACCGACGCCTGGCTTGTCTACGCCAACGCCCAGAAGTCCCTGCGCCCACCGCAAGTCACGCAGATCGTCAAGGAAGGCGATGTCGGTGCCGAACTGGCGTGGAACTACGAGACCGGTGTGCGCTATACGCCCTGGGACGGCATGCGCGTCGACTTCAACCTGTACCGCATCGATTTCGATGACCAAATCAGCTACAACGCCACGACTGACCGCTTCGATAACCTTGGCAGCACACGTCACCAGGGTTTCGAGAGCGAGATTTTCTGGACGCCGCAAGCTCTGCCGGATCTGGACCTGCACGCCAGCTATGCGTACCTCGATGCCAAGCAACGCAACGGCACCTTCAAGGACAACGAAGTGCCGTTCTCCTCGCGCAATCAGTTCACGGTTGACGGTCGTTACCGTTTTGCCGAGCACTGGACCTACAACGTTGACGGCCTGTATGTGAGCAGCGCCTACACCGATGCCGCCAACTCCAGTGCTGAAGATGCCACCGCCAGCGTGGGCAAACTGCCTGCTTATTGGGTCTGGAACACCGCCATCGAGCGTGAATTCAAGCTGGCAGACCACAGCGTGCTGACCGCATCCGCGGGCCTCAACAACCTGTTCAACCGCGAGTATTACTTCCGCGGAATCGACACCAGCCCTTGGGGTCGTCAACCCGCGCCAGAGCGCTCGCTCACCGTAGGCGTCAACTACCGTTTCTAAACCGCGCACTTGCGCACTCGTAAACCAGTTGCCCAATCCTCCGGGACGGGCAACTGTTGCCCCCAGGAAACTGCCATGGAACGCCCATTCGTCATTCTTGCCCACGTCGCCCACCCAGCCATTCTCGAAGGTTTCCTGCCGGCCGCGCACACACGCGGCTTGCCGATCGTGGTGATCACCGACCACGCCCAGGAACACCGACGTCTGCTCGCGACCTCGCACATTTCGCCGGATGAACTGCACGTCATCGAATCTGACGTATTCAACCCGCTGGCGGTGGTCGAGACACTCAACAGCCTGGGTTTGCGCCCCGCCGCAGTGTTCTCCAACAGTGATCACCTGCAGACCTCGACAGCCATTGTGGCCGAGATATTCGAATGCCCCGGCAAGGACTGGCGTCTGTGCTACGCGGCAAAGAACAAGGCGGCCATGCGCGAGCGCATGCAACGTCTTGGTTTGCCCGGCCCATGGTTCCAAGTGATTACATCGAACTCCAAACTGCCGACCGATGCGCCATGGCCGGTGGTCGCCAAGCCGCGTGAAGGCGTCGCCAGCCTGGACGTCAGGCTGTGTCAAAACGCCGCCGATCTGGCGGCTTACTGCGAACAGTTCTGGCAGCAGCAACCGGACCGGGCGTTGTTGCTGGAGGCGTACATGGAGGGGCCTTTATTCACCCTTGAGACACTCGGCGACGGGCACAGCCTGCAAGCCATCGGCGGCTTCGACGTCACCCTTTCAGCACCGCCGCATTTCGTGGAACTCGCCGCACGCTGGAATGGGCAGCTCAGCCGCGCGCAGCGCGCCGACGCGTTGGCCCAAGTGGCCGCCTTCGGGGTCAATTTCGGGGTGTGCCACAGCGAGTTCATTCTGACCGCCCAAGGCCCGGTACTGGTTGAGATCAACTACCGAAGCATCGGTGATGGTCGCGAGTTCCTGCTGGATCGACTGCTGCCACAGGGGTGGTTCGACCGCATCATCGCTTTGCATCTGGGAGAAACGCTGGTCGACACGCAACCCGCGCAAGCCGAAGCCACCGTTCATTACCTCGTGGCCCATTGCTCAGGGCGGCTGAAACAGGCCAGTGCCAGCTTCAATGTCGAACGTGAAGGCCATTGGTGCGATTACCGCGCATTTCACAACACCGGCGACACCGTGACCATCAGCCACTCCAACAAGGACTATATCGGCGTATTGAGATTGATCGCGCCGGATGAGCTGAGCCTTCAAGCGCAACTTGATTCGTCTCTGAACGACCTGAAATGGGTGATGGCATGAGCCTGTCTCCCGACGCCGCGGATCAGGCGTTCATTACTCGACGCATCATCGACTGCTGCCTGCGCGAGGACATCCGAGGGATCGTCAGCACAGGACAGATCTGTCGGTTGCCGCAAGCGCTGAGTCAACACTTGCAGCATCAGCCCGACGCAAGCTGGTTGCGAATCACCCATTTGGGCGCCGACGAACTATGGTTGCCAGTGGTCAAGGCGTATCCGTTGCAGGACTGGATCGGTCAAGGCGACGCCTGGATCAAAGTTTCGCCGCAAGGCCACGCCGAGGTTCAGCGTGGTTACGGCCCCCTGCTGAGCCACCTGAGCCACGGCCTGGACGAAGAAAGTCTGACGCTGTTCGCGGCGTACCTGAAAGAGGCGGATTGCGCGACCGAACACCGGACCCTGTGCAATCAGGCGCAGCGCCAGCATGGCCCTGCGCTGAGCGATGTGACGAGCCTGGCAGACTGGTCGCAGAGGCTGCTGAAGATCGATCAACTGGCGAGCTACCTGGATCACCCGTTCTATCCAACGGCGCGGGCCAAAAGCGGTTTCGATGCCGTCGCGCTCAAAGGATACGCGCCGGAGTTCGCGCCGCGCTTCGAACTTAACTGGCTGGCGATTCCCAACACCGCCCTGACCCTCACTAGCCCGCAGCCGCCGCATTGGCCGAGCTTCGAGGAAGTCGGCTTAGCCGCGAATTTGCAAAACAGCCATTCATTACTGCCCGTGCACCCGCTGACGTGGGACGCACTGGATCAATACGACCTGCCCGAAGGCACGCTCAAGGCTCCACGTTTGGCCATGCAGGTCGAGCCTACGCTGTCCGTGCGCACGGTGGCCTGCATTGATCACCCTCAATGGCACATCAAACTGCCGTTGTTGGTCAGCACGCTCGGGGCGCGCAACCTGCGCCTGATCAAACCCAGCACCCTGTACGACGGTCATTGGTTCCAGACCACTCTGCAGGCCTTGTCCGAGCGCGATCCGGCACTGGCGTCACGCTACCTGCACGTCGACGAAAAACACGGCGGTCATGCCGCTGAAAGTCGTCACCTGGCCTATATCGTGCGCCGTTACCCGACGGGTCTTGAGAACACCACGCTCGTACCTGTCGCCGCATTGGCCAGCCCGCTTGCCGATGGACGCCTTTTCCTCGAACAACTGGCAGAGCGCTTCTACGCGGGTTCGTTGCAACACTGGCTGGAGGATTACCTCGACCTGTTGCTGCAGGTCCATCTGCGGCTGTGGCTGCGGTACGGCATCGCGCTGGAGGCCAACCAACAGAACGCCGTCTTGATGTTCGAACGCGGGCAGCCATTGCGCCTGCTGATGAAGGACAACGATGCCGCTCGCCTGTGGCCTCAGCGCTTCGCCCAAGCGTGCCCGGATCTCGCTGAAAGCCCGGCCGCCCTGCAGGACGCGCGCATTCGCGTCGACAGCAGCCAACCGTTGGCCGAGATGTTTTGCACCATCACCTTGCAGCTCAATATTGTCGCGATTCTGGACGCGATAGCGACCGCCGGCCTGGCCTCGCGATCCGACCTGTACGGCACGCTGCGTCAACGCCTGATGACTTGCCTGCAACAATTCGAAGCGCAGGGCATCGACTGCCACGACGCGCGCCAATGGCTGCTCGACAGCCCGAAACTGCCGGTGAAATACCTGCTCAGCGCCGGCAGCCTGTTCAGCAAGGCGCATTCCGGCGCCAGCGACATCAATAAGTTCTATGGCTACAGCGCGGCGAACTTCCTGCTGGAGGACGCTCAATGCAACGACGTCTGATCACCAGTGTGCTGCTGGGGCATTACCTGTCGGCCTTCACGGCGCTGGGTATTCCGTTGTACCTGCCGCGCATCCTCAACGACCTTGCACCTGACACACCCGGCTGGGCCATCGGTGTGCTGTTCGTATTGCCGACACTGTGCACTGCACTGGCAGCGCCGATCTGGGGACGCTGGGCCGATCGCAACGGTTGTCGCTTGTCGTTACTGCGCGCGCATGCCGGACTGTTCGCGGGTTTTCTGCTGGCAGGCTTCAGCCCTAACCTGATGGTGTTCGTCCTGGCGTTGATCATCCAGGGCACCTTCGGCGGCGCAATGGCGGCGTCCAACGCCTACTTATCGACCCAGTTCAAGGGCGGCGACTTGTCCCGCGCCCTGAACTGGACACAGTATTCGGCGCGCCTGGCGATGATCAGCGGCCCGATCCTGTTGGGGCTGCTCACCGCGCAAGGCATGGGATTGAGCCTGTATCGCTATCTCGCCTGGTTACCGCTGCTGGCCTTCGTGCTCATCCTGCCGCTGCCCAAGGACGCCCCCAAGCATGCCTTGGACAGCAAAAAAGCAGAGCCATTGGGCGATCTGCCGGGAGACATGCCGCGGCTACTGGCGGTGCAGTTTCTGTTCAGCTTCGCGATGGTCGTCACCTTTCCCTACTTCATGCCCTTCGGCGAGCAACTGGGAATTGGCAGTGATGCCATGATCGGCGTGCTCTACAGCCTGCCGCACCTGGTGTACCTGCTGGCCCTGCCCTGGGTTCAGAAACATCAGGGCAATCTGCTGTTGCCAGGGCTGGCGCTGCTGGCAATCAGTAACGCGCTGCAATTCTGGAGCGTACAGGCCGAGCCGCTGTTCATTCTGCGCCTGCTCAGCGGAACCGGCATGCTGCTCAGTTTTGTCGGGCTGCACCGATGCCTGAGCCAGCGCAGCCGAAAAGGCAGCGCCGGTCGCCTGTTCGGCTGGTTCGACTCCAGCGGCAAATGGGCCGGTACCGCCGCGGGTGTCGCAGCCGCGCTGGTCAGTCAGGCCTTCGGCGTTGCATCCCCGTTTCTCGTTGCGTGCCTGGCGGCCATGGCGGCCATGGTACTCGCGCGCCCTCTATTGACGACCTCCCGGGAGATTCCGGCATGACGCTCGCTACCTCTACCGTATCGTTGAACACCGTATCCCAACATGACCATGCCCTTGATGGCGAAGCCCAACGGCATGCCATCGAATGCCTGCTCAATTGCTATTTGCGCGAATATGCATTGCCCCGCAACGAAGTGAACCTGAACGATCAAGCACAGGATCTGCCGATGAGCCTGCGCCAGGCCAATGGCCGTTGCATCAGCCTGCGCCTTCCCGATGGCCGTCTGGTCGTACGCATCGATCGCGCCAGTCTGCTGGGCCGCTGCCACTACGTCAGCGCTCCCTATTTCAAGGGCAACAATCAAAGCTGGCGGCCGTTGGACGCTCACGAGCTGGCGCGTCTGCTCTGTACCCCGTTGAGTGGAGCCGACCGCGTCGGCGAGATGCTGCGACAGATCGGCAACAGCCTGCAGATCACCCGCACCTTTCTGCGGCATTTACGCCCGGCCAACCAGGCAGCCGATAGCCTGCTGACGTCCGAGCAACATCAACTGTGGGGCCATGCCCTGCACCCGACACCTAAAAGTCGCGAGGGCATCTCCCATGACGACTTGCTGGCGTGCTCGCCGGAAGTCGGTGCGCGCTTTCAGTTGCACTGGTTCAAGGTCGATCCGACGCTGATTCGCCACCAGGGTAAAGATCCGCGCAGCACGCTGCACCAACTGTCGGGGCGCGAGGACGCCTATCCGTGCCACCCCTGGGAAGTCAGCCGCGTGCTCGCCGACCCGCTGGTGCAACGGGCACAACAACAGGGTTTGATCACCTACCTCGGCCCCCTGGGTGAGGCCATGTACCCGACGTCGTCGGTGCGCACGCTCTACCACCCGCAGCTCGCCTACTTCATGAAGTTCTCGATGCACGTGCGCCTGACCAACTGCGTGCGCAAAAACGCCTGGTATGAACTGGACAGCGCCGTCGCCCTGACTCGCCTGCTCGGTCCGATCATGAGCGAGCTGGCGACGCAACAACCGGGCTTCCTGTTGATGCCCGAACCCTGCGCCACCAGCCTGGACCTCAGCGCCTTGGGTACGTTGGAGGAGGCGCGGGAAGTCACGGAGTGTTTCGGTATCGTTTACCGAGAAAACCTTCCCGCCGCCGAACGCGAGCGTTATCAGCCGCAAGTGGCAATGGCGCTGTTTACCTGGGATCAACACAGCCGCAGTGTCTGCCACCCACAGGTACAGCGCTACGCCGACAACACCGGCTTGACCATTGAGCAAGCCACGCTGAACTGGCTGGATGCCTATGCCAGCCAGATGCTCGGCGGTGTGCTGTATTGCCTGTTCCGTCAGGGCGTGGCGTTGGAGCCGCACTTGCAGAACACGGTCATCGGTTTTGCTGAAAACGGCTTGCCCAGCCACGTCTGGATTCGCGATCTGGAAGGTACCAAGCTGGTCCCTGAAATCTGGCCCGCTGAACGCCTGAGTGCGCTGGATGAACGTACCCGCAGCTCGGTGTACTACAGCGCGCAAAAGGCCTGGCAACGTGTGGGCTACTGCGCACTGGTGAACAATCTCGGCGAAGCGATCTTCCATCTGGCCAACGGCAGCGGCGCCCTGGAACAGCAGTTGTGGGAGCGAGTCGGCGAGCTGCTGCACGCGCAATCCACGCGCCTGGGCCATCCGAAAGAACTGCGTGAGTTGTGCGCCGGCGCGCCCTTCCCTAGCAAGGAAAACTTCATGACGCGCCTGATGATGCGTGCCGACCGCGAGGCCGGGTACACCTTGTTGCCCAGCCCGCTGGGGATGATTGAAAAGAGGAAATACGCATGAGCCTTCCTGCCTCCGTCGCCCGACGTATCGAGCAGCTCAAGACTGAACACGACGCGCCATTGTGCGCCTACCTCTACGACCTGCCTGCCCTTGAACGGCACGTCAAGGCAATGCGTGAGTCACTGCCGGAAAACTGCGAACTGTTCTACGCCGCCAAGGCCAACCCCGAAGCCCCAGTACTGAAAACCCTGGCGCCATGGGTGGACGGTTTCGAGGCTGCCTCCGGCGGCGAGCTGACGTGGCTGCATGAACAGTGCCCCGACCAGCCGCTGATCTTTGGTGGCCCCGGCAAACTCGACCGCGAACTGGAGATCGCCCTGCAGTACCGGATTTCGGCGTTTCACGTGGAGAGCGTGAACGAACTGCGCAGCCTGGCGCGCATCGCCCGCGAACGGGGCGTGCAGGCGCCGGTGATGCTGCGGCTGAATCTGAAGCTGGCCCAGGCACCGCAGAGTCGCTTGGTCATGGGCGGTAAACCCACGCCGTTCGGCCTGGATGAAGAGGGTCTGGCAAGCGCCCTGCAATTGCTGCGCGAAGAACCTTCCCTGGCGCTCAAGGGGCTGCATTTTCATCTGTTGTCGCACCAGTTGGATGTCGACGCGCACCTTGAGCTGATTCGCAGCTACTTCCTGACCTTCCGCCAATTGTGCGCCGATCACGCGCTGCAACTGCCGCTACTGAACGTCGGCGGAGGGATGGGCATCAACTATCAGGACGCGACCAAGTCATTCGACTGGCCACGGTTCTGTGAGGGCCTGCAGGGGTTGATCACTGAGTACGACATGGGCGCCACCCGCATACGTTTCGAGATCGGACGCTTCATCAGCGCTGCCTGCGGGTACTACGTCATGCAAGTGCTGGACATCAAAAGCAGTCACGGTGAATTTTTTGCCATAGGCCGTGGTGGTACCCATCACTTTCGCACGCCGGCGGCTCAAGGCCACGACCATCCGTTCACGGTACTGCGAGGCACTCAGCCGGCACAAATCAGCGATCAGTCCGTGACGCTGGTGGGCCAGTTGTGTACCCCCAAAGACGTCCTTGCCAGACAACAACCCGTGGCACAGCTGGCGATTGGCGACCTGCTGGTATTCACGCTCGCGGGCGCTTATGCCTGGAACATCTCGCACCAGAACTTCCTGATGCACGAACCCCCCTTAAAGGTTTTTATCGAGGGCTGATTTCACGCACCGCTCATGGG
Source organism: Pseudomonas sp. (assembly GCF_030147005.1). GTDB lineage: Bacteria > Pseudomonadota > Gammaproteobacteria > Pseudomonadales > Pseudomonadaceae > Aquipseudomonas. Next base: position 23,623 of record NZ_JASLAW010000064.1, on the reverse strand, counting down.
GGCCGAGGTCCAGGGATGTCCGCGTAGATTATTTACGCGGTTTAATTCGGGCGGTCGCCTCGGCCACCAGCGGATCATCCGGCCAATAATGTTTCGGATACCGCCCCTTCAAGTCCTTCTTCACCTCGGCATAGGTACTGCGCCAGAAGTTCGCCAGGTCCTGCGTGACCTGCACCGGCCGCCGCGCAGGCGACAACAGGTGCAGCTTCACCACCTGGCGCCCGCCGGCAATGCGTGGCGTATCCGCCAGCCCGAACAGTTCCTGCAAACGCACCGCCAAGATCGGCGGTTGTTCGCTGTAGTCCAGGCGCACCGACGAGCCCGAGGGCACTTTCACATGCTGCGGCGCCAGTTCGTCCAGTCGCTGGGGCAGTGGCCAGGGCAGCAGGTTGCGCAGGTAGCTGGAAATATCCAGGCTGGCGAAATGGCTCAGGCGCGAGACTTTGCCCAGGTAGGGCATCAGCCAGTGTTCCAGGCCGGCGAGCAAAGCGCTGTCGCTGACGTCGGGCCATTCGCTGGTGGTGCCGGTATCGAGGTTGCGCAGCAGCATGACGCGGGCCTGCCATTGGCGCAGTTCGGGCGTCCACGGCAGCAGTTCCAGGCCTTTGCGGCGCACCAGGTTGACCAGCGCCTGGCTGCGTGCGCTTTCGTCGAGGCCGCTCAGCGGTTCGCGGCTGAGAACGAGTTCACCCACCTTGCGCTGGCGCTCGGCGCGCAGCACGCCTTCGCGTTCGTCCCAGTCCAACTGGTCGACATTGCGTACTTGTTCGGCGAGCACCGTGTCGAACAGCGCCGGGTCAAACTCCGCCGCCAGGTAGATGCGCTCTTCGCGCTGGCCCTGGCGGCTGCCCAGGTCGGCGATCACCAGCCAAGGTTGTTTCATCAAACTGTCGGCTTCGGCAAACAGCGCGGCGCGGCCATTGGCCAAACGGTATTCGGCGCCACCGGGGCGACGCTGTTGGGCGACGCGGTCCGGATAGGCGAGCGCCAGCAACGCGCCGAGCCAGCGTGGGTGATCGGGGTCGGCCACCGGTTGCGCGGCCTGGCCTCTCAAATAGCCACGATATTGTCGGGCCAGTTGCTTGGCGCGCTGCACGCCGCCTTGGGTGCCGCGCGCACGCTCGTCACCGGACAGCAGCGCCAGGCGGCTGTGCACGTCGGCGCCGCCGCCGCGCAGGATATCGCGCTCACCCAACAAGGCGGCGACATCACAGGCCGTGGCCGCAAGCCCCAGGTCCTGCCCGCGTAACAGCAAGTGGGCGATACGCGGGTGGGCCGGCAACTCGGCCATCTTCTGGCCATGGGCGGTGAGTTTTTCGTCATTCAAGGCGCCCAGGCGCACCAATAAATCCTGGGCCTGGGCGTAGGCGGCGGTTGGCGGCCTGTCCAACCACACCAGTTGCGCGGGCGTGACGCCCCAGCGCGCCAGCTGCAAAGCCAGGCCGGCGAGGTCGGCGGCGAGAATTTCCGCGCTGCCATAGGCGGCCAGGCCTTCATGCTGGTCTTCGGACCACAGGCGATAACACACCCCCGGCTCAAGGCGCCCTGCCCGGCCGGCACGCTGGGTGGCGCTGGCGCGGGAGATGCGCTGGGTGTCGAGGCGAGTCATGCCGCTGCCGGGGTCGAAGCGCGGCACCCGCGCCAGCCCGGCGTCGATCACCACGCGCACGCCGTTGATGGTCAGGCTGGTTTCGGCAATATTGGTGGCCAGCACCACTTTGCGTTTACCGGCGGGCGCGGGGTCGATGGCGGCGCGCTGGGCATTGAGGTCGAGCTCGCCGTGCAGCGGGCACAGCAGCACATGGGGTTGATCACCCAAGGCGTCGGACAGTTGTTGATGGACCCGGCGAATCTCCGCCTGCCCCGGCAGGAACACCAGCACGCTGCCGGTCTCGTCATGCAGGGCCTCAAGGATGGTCTGCACCACACGCGGCTCGATAAATTCCCCGGCCTGGTACGGCCGCCCCCAGCGCATCTGCACCGGGAACATGCGCCCTTCGCTGCGCAGGATCGGCGCGTTGTCCAGCAAACCGGAGAGGCGCTCGCCTTCCAGGGTGGCGGACATCAGCAGGATTTTCAGCGGCTGCTCATCACGAAACAGATCGCGACCGTTGAGGCTCAGGGCCAGCGCCAGGTCGGCGTCGAGGCTGCGCTCGTGAAATTCGTCGAATATCAACAGGCCCACGCCGTCCAGCGCCGGGTCGTCCTGCAGGCGGCGGGTGAGGATGCCTTCGGTGACCACTTCGATGCGGGTTGTGGGGCCGACCTTGCTGTCGAGGCGGATGCGATAGCCAACCGTTTCACCGACCTTCTCACCCAACTCGCTGGCCAGGCGCTCGGCAGCGGCGCGCGCGGCCAGGCGTCGGGGTTCGAGCATCAGGATGGTCTGCCCGGCGAGCCAGGGTTCATTCAACAAGGCCAGCGGCACGCGGGTGGTTTTACCGGCGCCGGGCGGCGCTTCCAGCACGGCTTCATGGCGAATCGCCAAGGCGTCACGCAGGGCGGGTAAAACATCATCGATGGGCAACGAATTCATAAAGTTCTCTGACAAGCTGCGCAGTTAAGAGGAGCAGGCGTTCCGGCGACTACCTAATGCATGGGTCGTCCGTACCAACACATAACCATCGAGTTGACGTCCTGATTCTCGTCGGTGCTCTCTTCAGGTGTGTGTTTCAGGCACACAACGACCACGCTGACAGCAAACGCGAGTGTCAGAAGGCTTATAACAATATCCATGCCGACACCTGAACGGAACGAGTTAAAGAACACTCGCGGCGAAGCCCAATGGAGGAGGAATATAAAAAACGGAAACATACCAGCCCCTTGCCACAGGACATCGTCGACGGGAAATCCAAGGAGACCACAGGCGGCAAGAAAACCAAGCAAGTAGGCGTAATAAGTCACCATCAGGCTGATCATGAATTTCGTCGGGGCCAGGGCCATGATCACCAGCCAGTGATCCTTTGCTGCATATGAAACGGGCCCGATAAGACGAGTGAGGCCGATGATCAAGCATGTCACTACCGTTAATACCGCGATTGAAATAGGTGCCAACCCTTCACCATAGGCCGTCCTCAGCAGCTCACCCACTGCTGGCTTCAGACAAGTGCCCCAGTAAATCAACGCCATGGAAAACACAAAATACAGCAGGAATAAACTTGAGTATTCGACGAAGAAGGCTTTCAGATCCTGATAAAAGGTCCGGTCATAATGTGTGGTTGCCTGCTGCTCTTGAGTCATCATTCATCCTTGTTTTTTCGTAGACTGCCCGGCGTTGCCGTCTGCAAACAGAAAAGCTTGAACACCTGTTGGCGCCCAAGGCGGCGGCGAGTATAACGGCGAACTTGCGGATGCTGACGCACGTCTCAAAAACACTCAGTGTTTGGAGTGTGAATGCCGTCGAGTGTGGGCCCCGGCTTGAACTGCGATGGCGGCGGTTCAAGGAATACAGCGGCTCCCACATTGGGGCATCGGCGTCTGGCACATCTGGCTTATAGTCACCCTTAAATATGTTCAGGAGACTTTTCATGCGTATCGCTTCCCGTGTCATCGGCGGCGTCTTGGCCGTCACCCTGCTGAGCCAGCTCACCGCCTGCGGTTCGATTTTCTACCCGGATCGCCGCGGCCAGATCGACGGCAAGATCGACCCGGCCATTGCCGTGCTCGATGCCGTCGGCTTGCTGTTCTACGTGATCCCCGGCCTGATCGCGTTCGGCGTCGACTTCGCCACGGGCGCGATCTACTTCGAACCGGGCAAGACCGCCCAGGTCGCGCCGGAAAAACTGCACGAAGCCATCGGCGCTGACGGCAAGGTCGACAACGCCAAGCTGCAAAGCATCATCCAGAAGGAAACCGGCCGCACCTTGCCGCTGGACGACCCACGCCTGATCCAGTTCAAGGGCAGCGTGCAACAACTGGCGTCCCTGGGCCTGCAACCCGCCGCCTGAGGACCGCTCATGACCAGCAGCCCCGAACACGCCAGGCTCCTGCGCCTGGCTACCCGCGCTTCGGTAGGCGTGGCCTGTGTGCTGATCATCACCAAGGCCATCGCCTGGTGGTTCAGCGGCTCGGTGGCCATGCTCGCCGGGTTGACCGACTCGCTGCTCGACGGCGTGACCTCGTTGCTCAATCTGCTGGCGGTGCACTACGCACTGCGCCCCGCCGATGACGATCACCGTTACGGTCACGGCAAAGCGGAATCGCTGTCGGGCATGGCCCAGGCGCTGTTTATCGGCGGCAGTGCGGTGCTGATCGCATTCCAGGCCTACCAACGCTTGCAGCACCCGGAACCGGTGGGCGCGCCCTGGCTGAGCATTGGCGTGATCGTGTTGTCCCTGATGCTGACCGTGGCGTTGTTGATGCTGCAACACCGGGTGATCCGCGAAACCGGCTCCAACGCGGTGCGCGCCGACTCGCTGCATTACCGCTCCGACCTGATGCTCAACGGCAGCATCCTGGTGGCGTTGGTGCTCGCAGGTTTTGGCTTGCATCAGGTCGACGCCTGGTTCGGCCTGGGGATCGCCGCGTACATCTTATGGAGCGCAATCCAGATCGCCCGGGAAAGCTTTGCCGTGCTGATGGACGAAGAACTGCCTGTGGATATCAGCCAGCACATGCTGGACCTGGCCCGTGGCGTACCGGGGGTGCTGGGTGCCCATGACTTGCGCACGCGGGTTTCCGGCAACCACTGGTTCGTGCAGTTGCATCTGGAGTTGCCGGGGGAGCTGACGTTGTCGGTGGCCCACGGCATCAGCGACCAGGCCGCCGATGCCATTCATCAGGCCTACCCGAAGGCCGAGGTGCTGGTGCACGCCGACCCGCAGGAAGTGGTCAGCGGCGCCAAGGCCTAATACTGGACCTGGTAGCCGCGAGTGCTCAGGCAGTTGCCCTGGGCCTGGCGATAGGTCTGCACTACCGCCGGGTCGGGGGCGTAGGTGACGGTCCGAGGATCGAAACCACTTTGCTGCACGGCCCAGCGATAACAGTCGTAACCGTCCTGTTGCACCTGGGCCGGTGACTGGCCGTTGGCGGGATACGCCACCACGTCATACCCATTGCCCTGGGGCGCGGGTTGCGGTGCCGGCACGGCCGTCGGCGGTTGCACCACCACATACTGCTGCGTGCTGTTTTCGTAGGCGTAATAGGCACCGCCAGCAAGAAAGAACAGCGTGCTGCCCACCCACACTTCCCGTGCGTAATCCGGCAGTTCATGCACGCGGATGCCGTATGGCGGCGTTACCACCACATAGCGCGGGCCTTGCGGGCGATACCAGTAACCGCCGGAGAAGAAGTAATCCTGGCCACGGTAGGGCACGCGGTAATTACGCTCGGGGAACCGATCGATGACATAGCCCGGACGATAGTGCGGGCCTGAGCCCCAACCGTTGCCGTGCCCATCGGGACGGCCAGGCCAGCGGTTGTCGCCGGGGTGACCAGTGTAGCCGGGCCGTGAACCGGGACCGCCCGCTTCCCAATGGCGGTTGTCGTCGTTACGTCGCGGGATATCGCGGTAATAGCCCTGGCGCGGTTCCTGGGTCTGGCGCACGGTATCGGGCCGCCCCTGGATCGGCAGGTTATTGGACGGCTGCGGTTGCGGCCGTTCCTGTTCATTCGCTTGCGGGCGCCCTTGCCATTGGCCACCCCCCCTCTGGCCGCCGTGCTCAACCTGCGGACTCTGCGGGCGCGGCTGATTATTCTCCGGGCGCCTGCCCTCTTCCGGCCCCCGCTCATGCTGACCGCCACCGCCCTGCGGGCGCTGCCCCTGGCCAGGTGAGTTATCGCGTTCGTCGGCCACCGCCTGGGCGCCGACGCTGGCCACCAGCAAACCAACACCTGCCATACGCCAGATGCGCTTCATGCTTTTCCTCACTGCGGGTTAGGGCGTGTTCATGAGACTGGAAAAGCCTCGGCCGGTTCTGAGACAGGTTATCAGTCACAAGAACTATTTTCTTGAGCGCAAAAGAAAAGGGGTGACCCGTCGGCCACCCCTTGAGAATTTCGTCCTGGCTCAACGCTTTTGACGTTGGCTCACCTCACGCCGTCTTGTGGACAGTGTGCAGCCTGGAGGCCGGCTCAACCCTGCTGGGGCGGCGGCCGCAGCGGGCCGGATTGGGCTCGCTGCAAGTGGACTGTTGTCCAGGCGGTGATTCTGTTGATAACGATACAGGGCCGCGTCCGACGGATGATTGCGAAGATTGCGTCAATAAACAGTGCTTGCGCAATTTTTAACCCTTCATGGATAATTCACCGCAATAGTTACGACAAAGGCCAACCCAATGAGCAAGCTTGACCGATACGACTTGAGTATTTTGGCGGAATTACAGCGTGACGCACGGATCTCCAACCAGGAGCTGGCCGAGCGTATCGGCCTGTCGCCTTCGCCCTGCTCGCGCCGGGTCAAGCAATTGGAAGACGACGGCTACATCGCGCGCCAGGTCGCGCTGCTCGATCGCAAGATGCTGGGCCTGAGCCTGACGGCCTACGTGCTGATCGGCATGGACCGCCATACCCCGGAACGTTTCGAGAATTTCGAAGCCGCCATCCGCACGTTGCCCCAGGTGCTGGAATGCAGCCTGGTGACCGGGATGGATGCCGACTATCAGTTGAAAGTGGTGGTGCCGGACATGGACCACTACCAGAAACTGCTGCTGGGGCACCTGACCCGGATTGAAGGCGTGACCAGCGTGCGCTCAAGCTTCGTGCTCAATCAGGTGCTCAACAGCACCGAACTGCCGTTGACCCACTTGCGTACCTGACTTCAAAAAACACTGTAAATCCCCTGTGGAGCGGGGCTTGCTCGCGAATACGGATTGTCGGTCGATGACTGTGTGGCTGACACACCGCTTTCGCGAGCAAGCCCGCTTCCACAGTTGGACCTCACTTCGATCCAGGTCAATATTACGTCGGCAGCGCTGCCTTATACTGCCCGCCTGCCTTTGTCGGAAAAATACCCCATGAACAACATCGACCCCGCCCTGTTCGAAGAATGGATGATGACCGGCCTCGTCACCCTGCTGATCATTTTCATGGGCTTTATCGTCTGGGACCTGGCGAAAAAATCCAAAGCCGGGCGCTTTGGCTCGTTCATTCTGTTTTTCGTGCTCGGCCTGGGCGTGGCCGCGTTCATCATCAAGAGCGTAGTGATCGGCCTGATCGAGTCCGGCGCTTTATAAACGCGCCGGCACCGCCTTCCACTGGCCCTGGTCGAGGCCTTCGATAGACCAGTCGCCAATACGCACGCGCACCAGGCGCAACGTCGGCAACCCCACCGCTGCGGTCATGCGCCGTACCTGGCGGTTACGCCCTTCACGAATCACCAGTTCCAGCCAATGGGCGGGCACGCTTTTGCGAAAGCGCACGGGCGGGTTGCGTGGCCATAACTCAGGCTCGTCCAACTGCCGGGCCTCGGCGGGCAAGGTCATGCCGTCGTTAAGCTCCACACCGTCGCGCAGACGTTGCAGTTGCGCTTGCGTAGGTTCGCCTTCGACCTGCACCCAATAGGTTTTCGCCAGCTTGTGCCTGGGGTCGGCAATGCGCGCCTGCAATTGGCCGTCGTTGGTCAGCAGCAACAGGCCTTCGCTGTCACGGTCCAGGCGGCCTGCCGGGTAAATACCGGGGATATCGATAAAATCCTTGAGGGTCGCGCGCCCGCCTTCGTCGCTGAACTGGGTCAGCACATCGAAAGGCTTGTTGAACAGGATCAGCTTCGGCTCGGCCGGTGGCGCCTTGGCGACACGACGCGGGCCTGCATGCGGGGGTTTCACGCCAGGGCGACGCGAATCGGGACGGGTGGGACGGGACATGGCGAAGGAACATCTAACGGTCAGGGCCGACAATGCTAGTGGCCTGACCGCTAAATGACCATCCCAACCGCTTAGCGGAACGGCGGCTCGTCAAAGCTGCGCAGTTTTCGCGAGTGCAGCGCGTTGAGTTCGGTACGCAGCAGGTCGACGGCTTCGATGCCGATCTTCAAGTGCTGGCTGACCGCCCGCTCGTAGAAAGCGTTGGCCGAACCCGGCAACTTGATCTCACTGTGCAGCGGTTTGTCCGACACACACAACAACGTGCCGTACGGTACGCGCAAACGGTAACCCTGGGCGGCGATGGTGCCGCTTTCCATGTCCACCGCCACGGCGCGGGACAGGTTGATCAGTGGCCGCTCCTGAGCCCAGCGCAGCTCCCAGTTGCGGTCGTCGTAGGTCAGCACGGTGCCGGTGCGCAGGCGTTTTTTCAGCTCTTCGCCTTTTTCGCCGGTCACTTTGGCCGCCGCTTGCTGGAGCGCCAGCTGCACTTCGGCCAGGGCCGGGATCGGGATGTTCGGCGGTACTACGCGGTCGAGAATCCCATCGCGACGCATATAGGCGTGGGCCAGTACGTAGTCGCCGATGGTCTGGGATTGGCGCAGGCCACCGCAGTGCCCGATCATCAGCCAGCAATGCGGGCGCAGCACGGCCAGGTGGTCGGTGATGTTCTTGGCGTTGGAGGGGCCGACGCCGATATTCACCAGGGTCACGCCGTGGCCGTCAGTGGCCTGCAGGTGATAGGCCGGCATCTGGTAGCGGTGCCAGACCACGCCTGCGGCAATCGCCGACGCTTCGCCGTGGTCCATGCTCTTGTCGATCACCACGTTGCCGGGCAGCACCATGCGGATAAAGCGCGGGTCGCTGCGCAGTTGCTCAAGGCCATGCAGGATGAACTGGTCAACGTAGCGATGGTAGTTGGTCAGCAGAATCCACGGCTGCACATGGCGCCAGTCGCTGCCGGTGTAATGCACCAGGCGGCGCAGGGAAAAGTCCACACGGGCCGCGTCGAACAGGGCCAGGGGCAGCGGGTCGGTGTTTTCCCAGTCATAGAGGCCGTCGGCGATGCCATCGGTGGCGGCGGACAAGTCGGTGCTGGGGAACACGCGGGCCAGGGTGGCGGCGGTTACGCCGGAACCGGCCAGTTCATCGCCCTGCTCCACCACGTACGGGTACGGAATATTCTGCTGGCTGACGCCCACCTCCACCGTCACGGTGAAGTCATGCATCAGCGGCACCAGTTGTTCCAGCAGGTACTTACGAAAAGCCGCCGGATGGGTGACGGTAACGCTGTAGGTCCCCGGCAGTTGCACCTTGGCGTACGCCCGGGTGGTCTGTGGGACTTCGCCGTGGCAGTGGTAAGTCAGGCGCAGTTCCGGGTAGCGGAACAGCGCGCGTTGTGCGGCGTCGGGTTCGACGCGATCCTTGAGGTATTGCTTGAGGGCTTGATTGAGCGCGCCAGTCGCGCGCTCGTGCAGGGCCGCCAGCCGGTCCACGGCTTCTTCAGCGGATTGAACGACAATAAAAGCTTCGGTCACGGTAAGCATCCTGTGTTCTGGACTTGCAGGCCTTTATCTTGCCTGTATCGCGGCCTCACTGAAACAGCAGGATTGGAATGCTGTAAATAATCACCATTTGCCCATGCTCAGTCAGAGGGGTTGGGGGTCGAGCGGGCGACAAGCGCTTGCACATCCACCCCACGCGGCAAGGCGCCATACACGCGCCCCGACGATTCCCCCAACCGGCTGGCAATAAACCCGTCACTGACCGCTGCATTGCCGGCTTCCAGCAACAGCTTGGCCTGCAACGCCAGGGCAATATCCTCGGTCAGTTGACGGGCGCGGTACTGGATATCTTGCGTGTCCATAAACGCCGACTTCAACCGCTCGACGTGACGCGCCAGTTGCGGGTCGCCATGCCCGTCGCCCAGTTCGACAAACAACGCCTCCAGCACTCCGGGCTCTTTCGACAATGCCCGCAGCACGTCCAGGCATTGCACGTTGCCGGAACCTTCCCACGTCGAGTTCACCGGCGCCTCGCGGTACAGACGCGGCAGGATGCTGTCTTCGACGTACCCTGCGCCGCCCATGCATTCAGCGGCTTCGTTGATCATGGCCGGCGCCCGTTTGCAGATCCAATACTTGCCCACCGCCGTCACCAGCCGGGCGAATTTGGCTTCCTGTTCATTCTCCAGGTGGTCCAGCGCCTGGCCCATGCGCAGGCTCAAGGCCAGGGCCGCTTCGCTTTCCAGGGCCAGGTCGGCGAGCACGTTCTGCATCAGCGGTTGTTCGCTCAGCACGCGACCGCCGACCGAGCGATGGGCGCAGTGATGGCTCGCCTGGGTCAACGCCTGACGCATCAGCGCGCTGGAACCGACCATGCAATCGAAGCGGGTCATGGCAACCATCTCAATGATGGTCGGCACGCCGCGGCCCTCTTCACCGATCATCCAGGCCAGGGCGCCACGGAACTCCACTTCGCTGGAGGCATTGGAGCAGTTGCCGAGTTTGTTCTTCAGACGCTGGATGTAGAACTCGTTGCGCGTGTCATCCGGGCGATGCCGGGGCAGCAGGAAACAGGTCAGGCCCTTGTCGGTCTGGGCCAGGGTGAGGAACCCGTCGCACATCGGCGCCGAGCAGAACCATTTGTGGCCCACCAGTTCGTAGGCCTGCCCCGGGCCGCCCGCGCCCACAGGGTAGGCGCGTGTAGTGTTGGCGCGCACGTCGGTGCCGCCCTGTTTTTCGGTCATGGCCATGCCGATTGTGGCACCGCCTTTGTGGGCGATGCCGACGTTGCGCGGGTCGTATTGGGTAGCGAGGATCTTCGGCAGCCAGAGGTCCGCCAGGTCTGGCTGCAACTGCAGGGCCGGAACGCAGGCGAAGGTCATGGTCAGCGGGCAACCGGTACCGGCTTCGGCCTGGCTGTGCAAGTAAGTCATGGCGGCGCGGGCCACATGGGCGCCGGATTGCGGGTGTGTCCACGGCAGTGACGGCAGGCCATGCTCGACGGCGGTACGCATCAGTTCATGGTAGGCGGGGTGAAACTCCACCAGGTCGATGCGATGACCATAACGGTCATGGCTGCTGAACACCGGCTTGTTCTGGTTGGCCAGGAACCCGGCCTCCATCAACGGCCCGCCGGCCAGCGCACCATAGGCATCGATACGCGACTCGGCCCAGCCGGCGCCAAAGCGACGCGCCCACTCTTGCAGGGGCAGGTCGATGCGGTACAGGTTGGTACCGTCCAGGGACGGGGGCTGGTTGGTGACGTCGTGGGTTTCGGCAAAACGGTGCAGGTTCATGACGGGCCTCCTGAAAAAAGGCCACGTCGATGTCAGGCTGCCTGTAGGAGCGAGCTTGCTCGCGAAGAACGTAAACAATAACGCGCATTCTGAATATACGCGCTGCTCTCAGGTTCTTCGCGAGCAAGCTCGCGCCTACAAAAGGCACCGATCGATTGAGGCCGGTTATTTCAGTTAAGCACCTACCTCACGCTTAAAAAAGTGGCATACGCGCCGAATGCTCGGCACTTTCGCCCTCTTGCGGGCATAGTACGAGACGCACCAGCGCGGCCTGCAAGGCCTCGAAACGTACCGGTTTGGCCAGGTGATCGCTCAAGCCGATGCCATGACAACGCTCACGGTCTGTGACATTGAGCGCCGCGCTCAGGCCGATCACCGGTAACTCACCGCAGCCCGGCAAGGCTCGAATCTGGCAGCACAACGAGAAACCGCCCTCAGGCACATCCAGCACCACCGCATCGAACCTGCTCTCGTGCAGCGTCGCCAGTGCGGCCGGGCCGCCTTCCACGGCTTTGACCCGGTAACCGAGTTTGAGCAGCATGCCCCGCACCGCCAGTTGCGCCACGCTGTTGTCGTCCACCAAGAGCACCGTGCAATCCTGCGGCGCGCGTTGGGCAGGCAGCGCCTCCCCGGCCGGCTCCGGCGGCATCGGTTTGACGTCCACTTCCAACTGGAAGCGACTGCCCTTGCGTGGCTCTGAATGATGGGTGAGGCGCCCGCCCAACAGTTCGATCAATTGCCGGCAAATCGCCAGGCCGATGCCCAGCCCGCCATATTCGCGGGTCATCGAGCCGTCGAGCTGGAAGAAGCGCTGGTACAGCGTAGCCTCGTCGAGAAAGGCGAAGCCGATACCGGTGTCGGTCACGATAAAACTCAGGTGCAAGCTGCCATCGGCTTGGGGAAAGCCCACCACGCGCAGGCGCACCGCACCGTCGTGGGTGAATTTGAAAGCGTTGTCCAGCAGGCAATCCAGGCACAGGATCAGCTTGTCGGCGTCGCCGAACACGCGGTCCGGCACGGCATCCGCGACGTCGATGGAAAACGCCAGGCCCTTGGCCTGGGCGCTGGCGGTGAACTGTTGACGCAAGGTTTCAAGCGCGCCGCGCAGGCCGAACACCTGCGGCCGGGCAACCAGGCGACCGGCCTGCAACTCGGTCAGGGTGAGAATGCCGTTGACCATGCGCATCATGTCTCGCGCCGAACCGGCGGCGGTCTGCTGGTACTGCGCCAAGTCATCGTCCAGGGACACGGTTTGCATCAGTTCAAGGGAGCCGATCACGCCGTTCATCGGCGTGCGCAGTTCATGGGTCAAGGTGGCGAGGAATTCATCCTTGAGCCGATTGCTGCGGGCCAATTGCTGGTTGAGCACTTCAAGCTTCTGGCTGGCATCGAACAGGATCTGCGCCTGCTGCTCGCGCATGCCATTGATACGGTCGGCCAGGGCCAGGGACAGCAGCGCAACTTCGATGGCCGAGCCGATCTGGCTGGCATACATCGTAAGGAATACGTTGGGCAAGTAACCCAGCACCATCAGCGTATTGACCACCCCTCCGAGCAAAAACGCCGACCAGGCGATGATGAAATAGCGCGCCATGCGCTGGCCGCAATACCAGGCTTTGATGGCTGCCACAAAGATGGTCACGGTAAATACCAACGCCAGAGCGGTGGCCAGGCGCAGAGCCACCGCGTAGCTGGTCAACAGCGCCAGCGCCATGACCAGCCCGCCGCAGGCCGCCAGCGCCAGCAGGATGCGGTCGAGCCAGCGGCTGTGTTGCGCGGTGTGCAGGAAACTGCGCGCGAACAGGCTGCCGAACAATGCGGCCGAGCCAATCAGAAACGGCACCGCCGCGTTCGCCCACCACGGGTTGTTCGGCCAGAAATATTCCACGGCCACGCCGTTGACCGACAGTTGGTACAGGCCGAACGAGGCGATGTAGAGGATGTAATAGAGGTAGCTGATGTCGCGCACGCTCAAATAAATGAACAGGTTGTAAATCAGCATGCCCAGCAACACGCCGTAGATAGCGCCAAGCACATACAAGCGCAACGGCTGTTCTTCCATATAGGCGGTGCCCGCCCAGAGGGTCAGCGGCGCCTGGATCGAGCCTTGGCTTTGCAGGCGCAAGTAGACCGTCTGCCGCTGGTCGGGCACGAAGTTGAGCTTGAACAGGTAGTTGCTCTGGCGCACCTCGCGGCTGGAAAACGGTAATGCGCTACCGGTGCGGGTGGTGAGTCGATAATTGCCGGCGCCGTCGTCCTGGTACAGATCCAGGCGATTGAGCGGCGGGTAAGCCAGTTCCAGAAACCAGCTGCGCGGGGAGCGAGGGTCAACGGCGGTGTAATGCAGGTCGACCTTCAGCCAGAACACCGAGCGCGAATAACCGGCGTTGAGGGTGGGTTTGTCATGGGGTTTGAAGTGGTCGGCGTAGGCAGGAGAACTGACATCGGCGATGGTGAGGGCACCGGTTGGGTCTTCGAGCACTTGCATGACCCGGCCCAGTGGCAGGCTTCGGGTGCTCTGATTGAACTCGACGGCACCGGCCAGCAACGGCAGCCCGCACAATAATAAAATCAGCAAATAGCGCATAGAGCCCCAGCGTGGCCTGTCCGGTTATGGCAAAAAGCTCCTCCATTCCTTTTGAGAAGACGTACACCGGAGATACATGAAGTTGTTTGGATCCACTCTAGCATAGCCGGTAAAGGCCATTAGACACCATTGGGACTATTTTTTTGACGGCCCTGGGACGCGGCTTTCAGCGCATTTTCAGAGGTTTTTCAGCCACCGCAAAAGCGTCTCCCCAGAGCAACATTCACCTATCGCCGGACGGCCACGCAAAAAGCGTTTGGTGGTAAGCTCGCGCACCATGAATATCTACAGCTCTCGCCCCGTTGTTCTTTGTCTCTCCGGCCATGATCCCAGTGGTGGCGCCGGCTTGCAGGCAGATATCGAAGCCCTGCTCGCCCAGGGCTGCCATGCCGCGACGGCCGTCACTGCGCTGACCGTGCAGAACACGGTCAATGTCAGTGATTTCCGCGTGCTCGACCGCGAGTGGGTGCTGGCCCAGGCCAATGCCGTGCTCAGCGACTCCGAAGTCGCGGCGGTCAAGCTGGGCATGCTGGGTTCTACCGCGATGGTCGACACCGTGGTCGAACTGCTGCAGGCGCACCCGCACCTGCAGGTGGTGTGCGACCCGGTGCTGCGCGCCGGCGGCGGTGGCAGCCTGGGCAAGGATGAAGTCGGCTTTGCGATGCGCGAGCGGCTGTTGCCCCTGGCGCTGATCGCCACGCCCAACCTGCCCGAAGCCCGCATTCTTGCCGAACTGCCCGAAGGCAGCGCCGACGAATGCGCCGAGAAGCTGTTGCCCTACATCAAGCACCTGTTGATCACCGGTGGCCACGGCGACGAACGCGAGGTGCACAACCGCCTGTACAGCCGCGATGGCAGCCGTCATACCTACACGTGCCAGCGTCTGCCCGGCAGCTATCACGGTTCGGGTTGCACGCTGGCCAGTGCATTGGCGGGACGACTCGCCCAGGGCGAAGGGTTGGTGAGCGCCGTGCAGTCGGCGCTCAACTACACCTGGCGCACCCTGCGTGATGCCGAACAACTCGGTCAGGGCCAGTTCGTGCCTCGCCGTCTGCCGCTGGATTTCTGCTCTTAAATACCGAGAGGCCTGCCCGATGAAACTACGTGGCCTTTATGCCATTACCGACAGCCAACTGTTGGCCGGCAAATTCCTCGCCTATGTCGAAGCGGCGCTGGATGGCGGCGTGACGTTGTTGCAGTACCGCGACAAAAGCTGCGACGAAGCGCGCCGCCTGCGTGAAGCGGAGAAACTGCGGGAGCTGTGCTCGCGCTACAAGACCCACTTGATCATCAATGACGACGCCGAGCTGGCCGCACGCCTGGGCGTCGGCGTGCACCTGGGTCAGACCGACGGCCCGCTGACGCCGGCCCGGGCATTGCTCGGCTCCAGGGCGATCATCGGCGCCACCTGCCACAGCCAGATCGAACTGGCCGAACAGGCCGCGAAGGAAGGTGCCAGTTACGTCGCTTTCGGCCGTTTCTTCAATTCCACGACCAAACCCGGCGCCCCCGCCGCCAGCGTTGAAATGCTGGCCGAGGCACGCAAGCGCCTGCACCTGCCGATCTGCGTGATCGGCGGCGTCACCCTGGAAAACGCCGAACCGCTGGTGGCCCACGGGGCCGACCTGCTCGCCGTAGTGCACGGCCTGTTCGGTGCCGACAGTACCCAGGAAGTCACGCGCCGCGCCCGTGCGTTCAACGACCTTCTTAAATCTTCAGTTTAGAGAGCCCGATCATGTCCCGTTCCGAAACCCTGTTTGCCGATGCCCAGAAACACATCCCCGGCGGTGTGAACTCCCCCGTGCGTGCGTTCAAGAGCGTGGGCGGCACGCCGTTGTTCTTCAAGCATGCCGAAGGCGCCTATGTCACCGACGAAGATGACAAGCGCTACGTCGACTACGTCGGCTCCTGGGGCCCGATGATCCTCGGCCACAGCCACCCGGACGTGCTGGACGCCGTACGCCAGCAACTGCAGCACGGTTTGTCCTACGGTGCGCCGACCGCGATGGAAACCGAGATGGCCGACCTGGTTTGCTCGATTGTGCCGTCGATGGAAATGGTGCGCATGGTCAGCTCCGGCACCGAAGCCACCATGAGCGCGATCCGTCTGGCCCGTGGGTTTACCGGTCGCGACAGCATCATCAAATTCGAAGGTTGCTACCACGGCCATTCAGACAGCCTGCTGGTAAAGGCCGGTTCCGGCGCGCTGACTCAGGGCGTACCGAGTTCGGCCGGGGTACCGGCGGCGTTCGCCAAACACACCCTGACCCTGCCGTTCAACGACATCGCCGCCGTCGAGCAGATGCTCGCTGAAGTCGGCCAGGAAGTGGCCTGCATCATTGTCGAGCCGGTCGCCGGCAACATGAATTGCGTACCACCGGCGCCAGGCTTCCTCGAAGGCCTGCGCGAGCAGTGCGACAAACACGGCGTGGTGCTAATTTTCGATGAAGTGATGACCGGGTTCCGTGTCGCCCTCGGCGGCGCCCAGGCTCACTACGGCGTTACGCCGGACCTGAGCACCTTCGGCAAGATCATCGGCGGCGGCATGCCGGTGGGCTGCTTCGGCGGCAAGCGCGACATCATGCAGCACATCGCCCCGTTGGGCCCGGTCTACCAGGCCGGCACGCTGTCCGGTAATCCGTTGGCCATGGCCGCCGGCCTGACCACCCTGCGCCTGATCAGCCGCCCGGGCTTCCACGCCGAGCTGAGCGACTACACCACCCGCCTGCTGGACGGCCTGCAAGTGCGTGCCGACGCCGCCGGTATCCCGTTCGTCACCACCCAGGCCGGCGGCATGTTTGGCCTGTACTTCAGCGGCGCCGACGATATCGTCACCTTTGACGACGTCATGGGCAGCGATGCCGACTTGTTCAAGCGCTTCTTCCACTTGATGCTCGAAGGCGGCGTGTACCTGGCGCCAAGTGCATTTGAAGCCGGCTTCACGTCGATCGCCCATGGCGAAGCCGAGCTGAAACTGACCCTGGACGCTGCCGAACGCGCCTTCGCCGCCCTGAAATAAGTGATGGCAATAATCTGACGTTGCCCGTGTCGGCGTCAGATTTGCTACTTTGCTTACAGAAATTTCTCGGTTTTTTCGAGAATTGCCCTGCAATCCGGCAGATAACTTGCCCAAGCAGCAGAAAAACGAGTAAAGACTTTGTAAGCAGAGGCCTGCTTATTTCATAATGCGCGCTTAAAGGACTCCCCGAGGGTCCGCTCGCCCCGTCAGAGGTAAGTCGATTCCCATGAAACGCACCGGCCGCACCCTGGTTCTGGGCTGCCTGTTGCTCCTTCAGCCGCTGCTGGCACATGCACAAGCAGGCGGCAACTCGTTGTTAATCCCAGCGATGGGTCGTTGCACCCTCAATACCCAGCCGGACACCCAGGCCGAAGCCCTGAGCGCGTGCCAGAAACAGGCCGATGAGGGGGATGCGCAAGCGCAATACGAGTTGGGCGAGTACTACCACGACAGCAAGAATCCGGCCGTCGACCTCAACAAAGCGTTGAGCTACTTCGAAAAAGCGTCGCTCCAGGGCCACGCCCAGGCGCAATTCCAGCTGGGCAACATGTTCTTTCGCGGCGAAGGCGTGCCGGCCAATAACGTTCAGGCGTACATCGTGCTGAAAATGGCGGCGGTCAATGGCGCAGAAGACGCACTGGACACTGCCGACGAAGTGGCCGAACACATGCAGCGCGATGAACTGGAAGTGGCGACTCAGGTGCTGGGTCAGATTTTCCGCAATTACCTGCAGGAATTGCAGAGTGCCGATGGGCGTTCGCCCTTTTCACCGCTTCCCTGATCCAACCTTTGTGGAGAGGGAGCTTGCTGCCGCTGGGCTGCGGAGCAGTGCCAAACCATTCACCGACTTCTACCTGACACAGCGCAAGATTGCATTGGGGCCGCTTCGCGTCCCAGCGGGAGCAAGCTCCCTCGCCACAAAAGCCCCTATTTATCAGGCATCGGCATCGGAAACGGCATGACATTGCTCACGCCCCGCGCCTCGCTGATCTTTGGCGAGCCCAGGCGCTCGACTTCATCAATGCGCACAATCGAATGCATCGGCACAAAGCTGCGCACCACGCCTTCGAATTGCGCCTTGAGTTTTTCCTCGCCTGGGTCGACGACCAATTGAGTACGCTCGCCAAAGACGAACTCTTCCACCTCCAGGAAGCCCCACAGATCACTTTGATAGATCTGCTTGGCGTACATTTCGAACACCTGGCCCTGGTTGAGGAAAATCACCTTGTAGATTGGAGCTTCACGTTTGGTCATGGCGGGCGAGCAACACATCGCGGATATAAAGAGGGCGCGAACTATAGCATGGCACCCGATGCACAACGCTAGGAACCAATGGGCATGCCCCCTATAATGCGCGGTTCTTTACCACCAGTTGACGATTCCCATGGCCAAGAAGCTTTACATCGAAACCCACGGTTGCCAGATGAACGAGTACGACAGCTCGCGCATGGTCGATCTGCTGGGCGAACACCAGGCCCTGGAAGTCACCGCCCGCGCCGAAGATGCCGACGTGATCCTGCTCAATACCTGCTCGATCCGCGAGCGGGCCCAGGACCGTGTGTACTCGCAGCTGGGCCGCTGGCGCGAATTGAAGCTGGCCAACCCGGACATGGTGATCGCCGTCGGCGGTTGCGTGGCCAGCCAGGAAGGCGCCGCGATCCGCGACCGTGCGCCCTATGTCGATGTGGTCTTCGGCCCGCAAACCCTGCACCGCCTGCCGGAAATGATCGACGCCGCGCGCCTCACCAAGCTGCCGCAGGTGGACGTGTCGTTCCCCGAGATCGAAAAATTCGACCATTTGCCCGAGCCGCGCATCGACGGGCCAAGCGCCTATGTGTCGGTGATGGAAGGCTGCAGCAAGTACTGCACGTTCTGTGTAGTGCCCTACACCCGTGGCGAAGAAGTCAGCCGGCCGTTTGACGATGTGCTGTCGGAAATCATTCACCTGGCCGAAAACGGCGTGCGTGAAGTGACCCTGCTGGGCCAGAACGTCAACGGTTACCGTGGCCAGACCCACGATGGGCGCCTGGCCGACCTGGCGGAGCTGATCCGCGTGGTCGCCGCCGTCGACGGCATCGAGCGCATCCGTTACACCACGTCGCACCCGCTGGAGTTTTCCGACAGCCTGATCCAGGCGCACGCCGATGTGCCCGAGCTGGTCAAACACCTGCATTTGCCGGTGCAATCGGGCTCGGACCGCATTCTGTCGGCGATGAAACGCAATCACACGGCGCTGGAGTACAAATCCAAGCTGCGCAAATTGCGCGCCGCAGTGCCGGGCATCTGCATCAGCTCGGACTTCATCGTCGGTTTCCCTGGCGAAACCGAGAAGGATTTCCAGCAGACCATGAAGCTGATCGAGGACGTTGGTTTCGACTTTTCCTACTCGTTTGTCTACAGCCAGCGCCCGGGCACCCCGGCAGCCGACTTGCCGGACGACACCCCGGAAGCGTTGAAAAAAGAACGTTTGAATGCGCTGCAACATCGCCTGAACCAGCAGGGTTTCGAGATCAGCCGACAAATGGTCGGTTCGATCCAGCGCATCCTGGTGACCGATTATTCGAAGAAAGACCCCGGCGAACTGCAAGGCCGCACCGAGAACAATCGCATCGTCAACTTCCGTTGCGATAACCCGACCCTGATCGGCCAGTTCGCCGATGTGCACATCGATGCGGCGCAGCCCCACTCGTTGCGGGGGTCATTGATCAACTGATCGGCGATATTTCTGATCAGCAGAGATCAAAACGTGGGAACGGGCTTGCTTGCGAAGGCGGTGCATCAGTCAACATATCGGCTGGCTGACACTACGCCTTCGCAAGCAAGCCCGCTCCCACATTGAAAACCGCGCAACATTCCGATGATGTAAGTGCTTTCGCACACGCGCGGCTGGCGTTATTCTCTAGTCCACCTCAACAGCCAAAGGGCGGCTAAAAGCGACCTTGAACGCACCTACAGTAGAACCCCATCGTTTTATCCTCGAGCCGTTTGAGGCTCGCCGTTTCGCCAACCTGTGCGGACAGTTCGACGAGCACCTGCGCCTGATCGAACAACGCCTGAGCATCGAGATCCGCAACCGCGGCAATCAGTTCGAGCTCATTGGTGAACCCCAACACACCACGTCCGCAGAAAACCTGCTGCGTCGCCTCTACCGCGAAACCAAGGGCAGTGAGCTGTCGCCGGAAACGGTGCACCTGTACCTGCAGGAATCCGCCGTGGAAGACCTGGCCAACAACCCCGTGGCCGAAGCCAGCGTTGCCCTGCGTACCAAAAAAGGCATGATTCGCCCACGCGGCTTGAATCAGCAGAAGTACGTCAAGGAAATCCTCGGCAACGACATCAATTTCGGCATCGGCCCGGCCGGTACCGGCAAGACCTACCTGGCCGTGGCCTGTGCGGTCGATGCCCTGGAGCGCGAACAGGTTCGCCGCATCCTGCTGGTACGCCCGGCAGTCGAGGCGGGCGAAAAGCTCGGTTTCCTGCCCGGCGACCTGGCCCAGAAGATCGACCCGTATCTGCGCCCGCTCTACGACGCGCTCTACGAGATGCTCGGCTTTGAATACGTGGCCAAGCTGATCGAACGCCAGGTGATCGAGATCGCTCCGCTGGCCTACATGCGCGGCCGCACCTTGAACAACAGCTTCATCATTCTCGACGAAAGCCAAAACACCACGGTCGAGCAGATGAAGATGTTCCTCACCCGTATCGGTTTCGGCTCCACGGCCGTGATCACCGGCGACGTCACCCAGGTCGACCTGCCCAAGGGCACCAAGTCGGGGCTGGCGCAGGTGATCGAGGTACTCAAGGACGTACCGGGCATCAGCTTCACGCACTTCATGCCCAAGGACGTGGTCCGCCATCCGTTGGTGCAGCGCATTGTCGAAGCCTATGAGCGCTTCGACCATCGCGATGAAGCACCGGCCAGGGACACGCGCCGCGATGCTTGAGCTTGACCTGCAACTGGCCACCGAAGCCACCGCCCCCAGCGAAGCACAGTTTCGTCAATGGTGCGCCCTGGCCCTGCGACAGCGCACCGCCGATTCGGAACTGACCATTCGTCTGGTGGACGAGCCCGAAGGCCGCGAGCTGAATCACACCTGGCGCCAGAAAGACTACGCGACCAACGTGCTGTCTTTCCCCGCCGACGTGCCCGACGAGTTCCTGGATATCCCGCTGCTGGGGGACCTGGTGATCTGTGTCGCGGTCGTGGAGCGTGAAGCGCAGGAACAAGGCAAGGAACTTGAGGCCCATTGGGCCCATCTAGTCATCCACGGCTGCTTGCATCTCTTGGGTTACGACCATATAGACGATGACGAAGCCGAGGAAATGGAAGCACTGGAACGAACGTTGCTTGCAGAGCTGGGCCATCTGGACCCGTACGCAGACGACGAAGCTTAAAAACACTCAACTGTCACACTAAAGGATTCAGAGTAATCGCTATGAGCGAAGACCGATCGAGCAACGGGCAAAAGTCATGGCTGGGTAAATTGACCCAGGCTTTTGCCCACGAGCCGAAAAACCGCCAGGAGCTCCTGGAGCTGCTGCGCGAGGCCCATCAGAACAAGTTGCTGGACAGCGAAGCGCTGGCCATCGTCGAAGGCGCCATCCAGGTGGCTGACCTGCAAGTACGGGACATCATGGTGCCGCGCTCGCAGATGGTCAGCATCAGGGCGACCCAGACCCCACGTGAATTTCTCCCGGCCGTGATCGACTCGGCGCACTCGCGCTACCCGGTGATCGGCGAGAGCCATGACGACGTGATGGGCGTTCTGTTGGCCAAGGATCTGTTGCCGCTGATCCTCAAGGAGAACGGCGATAGCTTCAACGTCAAGGACCTGCTGCGCCCAGCCACCTTCGTGCCTGAATCCAAGCGCCTGAACGTGCTGCTGCGCGAATTCCGCGCCAACCACAATCACATGGCCATTGTGATCGACGAATACGGTGGCGTGGCTGGCCTTGTGACCATCGAAGACGTGCTGGAACAGATCGTCGGCGACATCGAAGACGAACATGACGTTGAAGAAGACAGCTACATCAAGCCACTGCCCAGCGGTGACTTCCTGATCAAGGCCTTGACGCCCATCGAGAACTTCAATGAGTTCTTCGACAGCGAATTTTCCGATGATGAATTCGACACGGTCGGCGGCCTGGTGATGAGTGCGTTCGGGCACCTGCCCAAGCGTAACGAAACCACCGAGATCGGCGCGTATCGCTTTCGCATCCTGAATGCCGACAGCCGTCGCATCCACTTGATCCGCCTGACACCTATTGCCCGTTAAGGACTGAAATGCGCCGTCTGATCGCACCCGGCTGGCCCGGTAACCTGCTGGCCGTGGTGGCCGGCGCCATTACCACCCTGGCGCTGGCGCCGTTCGACATCTGGCCGCTGGCGCTGGTGGCGGTTGGTCTGTTCTATATCGGCCTGCGCGAGCTGACGCCCCGCCAGGCCCTGGGCCGCGGCTGGTGTTTCGGTTTCGGCCTGTTTGGCGCCGGCACCAGCTGGATCTACTACAGCATCCACCACTTCGGCGGCGCTTCGGTGCTGCTGGCGGGTTTCCTGATGCTGCTGTTCACCGCCGCCATCGCCTGGTTCTTTGCCCTGCCCGCCTGGCTGTGGGCGCGCTGGCTGCGCCGCAATGAAGCGCCATTGGCGGACGCGCTGACTTTCGCGGCCTTGTGGGTTGGCCAGGAAGCCTTTCGTGGCTGGTTCCTCACCGGTTTTCCGTGGCTGTACTCCGGCTACAGTCAACTCGACGGCCCGCTGACCGGCCTCGCGCCGCTGGGCGGGATGTGGCTGATTTCGTTTGCGCTGGCGCTGACCGCCGCCCTGCTGTGCAACCTGCCGCGCCTGCTGGCGAGCAAGCGCAACAGCTTTATCGCGGCCGGCCTCGTGCTGCTTGTTGCGCCGTGGGCCATTGGCCTGGCGCTCAAGCATCATGCCTGGACCTCGCCCTCCGGCCCGCCATTGAGCGTGGCCGCCATCCAGGGCAACGTTGAACAAAGCATGAAGTGGGACCCCGAGCAGCTCAACGCGCAACTGGCGCTGTACCGCGACATGAGTTTGAGCTCCAAGCGCGTCGACCTGCTGGTGTGGCCGGAAACCGCCGTGCCGGTCCTCAAGGAGTCGGTCGAAGGCTATTTGGGCATGATGGGCAAGTTTGCCGCCGACCGTAATACGGCGCTGATCACCGGGGTACCGATTCGCCAGGAAGTGCGGCATGAGAAGCGCTACTTCAACGGCATCACCGTGGTCGGCGAAGGTGACGGCACCTACCTCAAGCAAAAACTGGTGCCGTTCGGTGAGTACGTGCCACTGCAGGATATGTTGCGCGGGCTGATCGCTTTCTTCGACCTGCCGATGTCGGACTTCGCCCGCGGCCCCTCCGACCAGCCCATGCTCCAGGCCAAGGGTTATCGTATTGCGCCGTTTATCTGTTACGAAGTGGTGTACCCGGAGTTCGCCGCCGGCCTGTCGGCCCAGAGCGACCTGCTGCTGACAATCAGCAACGATACGTGGTTCGGCCGCTCGATCGGCCCGCTGCAACACCTGCAGATGGCGCAGATGCGCGCGCTTGAAGCTGGCCGCTGGATGATTCGCGCCACCAACAACGGCGTGACCGGCCTGATCAACCCGTTTGGGCAGATCACCGCACAAATCCCGCAGTTCGAACGCGGCATTCTCTATGGCGAAGTGGTGCCGATGCACAACCTCACGCCGTACCTGCAATGGCGGTCGTGGCCGTTGATTATCGTGTGCCTGCTGCTGTTCGGCTGGGCGCTGCTGGCTGCGCGGATGTCGAAAACGGTCTAGCCGACCCGACTCAAAACCAATGTGGGAGCGGGCGTGCTCGCCCAAGCAGTGTGTCAGCCGCGCGATGGACTTGCTGAATGGCCGCAGTTTGGAGCAAGCCCCCCCCCCC
>NZ_JASLAW010000060.1 GCF_030147005.1 Pseudomonas sp. | reverse complement strand
GGAGCGCTTTACCGTGGCGAGGGAGCTTGCTCCCGCTGGGCCGCGAAGCGACCCCAGAAAATGGGACTGCTGCGCAGTCCAGCGGGAGCAAGCTCCCTCGCCACGGTAAAGCGCTCCTCCTTAACTGACTGGCATTAGGGCTTGCCCCCGGTAGCGTCCTTTCAGTCTCTACCTCTTCAAGGAAGAACACCCCATGGGCAACCCCCTGGCTGGCATCGGCATGGACTTCAACCGCTCCCAGTTCATGGCGCGCCAGCGCATTGAAAGCCAGATCAACCTGCCGCGCCTGTTTGCGGCTATCGATGCTGACCCCGGCATTGTTGGCGCAGGCGTCGTCTACATCGACGCCGACTTCAACGTCATTACCCTGCGCGAATTCAAGCCCATTTGCAGCATCCAGCCCAAGCGCATCATCCTGCGGGAGGCGCAGAAGTACGTTGCACCGACACAATTCGCTCAGCATGTGACGAGCAATCCTAGAGAGTCCAGGCTGATCGGCGAGGCGGTGAACACGGGAATCTCTTGCCTGGGCGCTGTCATCAGTTGGGCTGCAATTGCCAGCGGTACCCTGCTGGTGCCGTTCAGCGCCGGCGCCAGTTCCGTCGTGGTGGTGATAGGGTACGCGGCGGCGGGCGCGAGTTCGCTGCAATGCATCAATGGCCTTGCTCGCACGACGCTTGAGGTGGCCAAGCCTGAGGTCAACGATTGGCTCGACAGTGAAGGCTGGTACCAGAATGCTTCCATTGTGCTCGACGCAGCGTCGCTGGTCGGCGTGGGCGCTTCGACCCTGACGACGGTCAAGTTGGTCAAGGTCGCCAAAGCCTCGACGGGCAAGAGTCTGCGCGAAGTGCTTCGCGGTTTGAATCGCCAGGAAAGAGCCAGGCTGACCAAAGAACTGTTGAGCATCAATGATCCCAAATTGACGTCCAAGCTACTCAAGCTCAAGCAGGCGTCGGGTGAACTCACCAAGCGTTTCACCCCCACGCAGCTCAAGCACGGCACAACGACCCAGATCAAGGACGCCCTGAGCGCAGTCGTAGGGTTCGGCGGGAGCGCCTACTCCGGAAACGTCAATACCATCGCGATCGGGCTGTACGAGGAGGTAAAGGAATGGGCGAATTAATGACGCTTCGAGACTTTTTCAGGCATTACTTTCTGACATTTCTGGGCGGCGTATTTGCTGCGTATTTCTCATTGGCGTTGGCCGTGGCGCTGGCGTTCGTCACCTATTTTAATGATGCGCCCCTTGCTCAAGTCGGGCTCAAGATCATGCTGGCCGGGGCAGTGCTCACGCTGCTGACGGTGCATAGCAACTTTATGATTCTGCGGGGAAAGCCTTCTTGGGCGTGGGTGATGGTCGTTATCTACACCGCCTGTCTGCTGTTTGTGTTGCCCATGATTCAGTACAGCCCTCACCGGGTTCTTTATGGGTTGGCGCTGGCTTTTCCTCTGTTCGGGCTGCTGATACTCAACAGCAAAGGGCAGCGAGAGATGCGCGCCAAACTCGTGGAGATTCGCCACCTGCGCCAAACCCTCAGCGCCCGTCGCAAGACGCCTGCGCGCAAGCCGGTGGCGCCGCGCTGATCGCAACCTGAACATGCAAAACGCCAGCCTTGAGCTGGCGTTTCGCTTTCTGGCAGGCGGGTGGCCTGTTTGTTAAGGTTGCGCTCATTCAATCGCCCTCGCAGGTAAGCCAATTCCCACCGTTGACCGTGATCCGTCTGATATACCCGATCAAATGTCGGCCTATTGGGCATCACCGGTAGCTATCGAACGGGGCATGTCGGTACGGCCCGTACCATTGTGATCGGCTTGTACGAGGATTTGACCGAATGAACGGCTTCCCCGACATGCGCA
This sequence comes from Pseudomonas sp., assembly GCF_030147005.1. GTDB lineage: Bacteria > Pseudomonadota > Gammaproteobacteria > Pseudomonadales > Pseudomonadaceae > Aquipseudomonas. The sequence continues at coordinate 29,891 of NZ_JASLAW010000060.1, read as the reverse complement.
GCTTTCTCGCCCGTTATTTTCCGGTCTTCATGGGCGCGATTTTCGCGGCGGTGTTCAGCCTTGTGTTTGCGGTACCGTTGATTTTCGACAGTTATTTCCCACGCTTGCCGATGGACTTCAACCTCAAGTATTCCTTCCTGGGTGGCCTCGCGCTGACGTGGGGCATCGTGCAGTGCAATTTCATGATCGCGCGCGGGCGACCGCAGTGGGTATGGCCGCTGGTGGCGCTGTTCGCACTCTGTGTGCTGGCGGTACTGCCCACTATTGCCTTTGGTCCGCATCCTCTGTCCTATGGGTTGACCCTGCCGATGGTCCCTCCGGCACCGAAGTGGACTTCACCGATCTGTATGCCGGGTGCGAAGTGTATTTACCCGGCGCCGGCTGGATCGGCTTGGACGCCACCTCCGGGTTGTTCGCCGGTGAAGGGCATATTCCGTTGGCCTGTAGTCCCGATCCATCCTCGGCGGCACTGACCAGCGAGTGGGTGGGACCGTGCGAGTGCGAATTCACCCACGAAATGTCGGTGCAGCGTCTCTGGGAAGCCCCGCAGATCACCAAGCCTTACACCGAGGAGCAATGGCGGGCGATCCAGGCCCTGGGCCAATAGATCGATGACGACCTGCTCAAGCACGACGTACGCCTGACCATGGGCGGCGAGCCGACCTTCGTTTCCATTGATGACCCTGATGGTGCCGAGTGGAACACCGCCGCCCTAACAGCCAAGTGTCCCTAACCCAGCAGTTGGCGCATTTATGGCCGCGACCTTGTGCGTGGCAACGGTGTACCTGGCAAACCCTGGACATCAGCCCGCAGCCCTCTTCACGCCGGGATGAGCTGGACGTGTTCGGCAACCCCATCACGCGCCTGGCGTCGAACGGCCCCATGATGAACTGCTGATCAATGCCGGGCTGACCGTGGAGGTGCGGGCGCGACCCGCGTTGGACGTGCGGCAATCGCTGGCGTGGGACCGCACCCGCGACAGCTTCACCTACAGCAGCCAACCGCTGTCACAACCGGTGATCGAAGCCTGCCGCTATCGCTTCGAATCACCTTACGTGCATTTGAAAAAACCTTCGTCGAGTTTTCTGAAAGTTGCTTCCCGCCCGGCGAGCCCTTGCTGAAAGGCGTGCAGGCACTGATGCAAAAGATCTTCAGCGAATTCACCTTCGACTCCGAGGCCACTCAGGTCGCCACGCCGCTGGTGGAAGTGCTGGAGCGCCGTCGCGGCGTGTGCCAGGACTTTGCCCACCTGATGCTCGCCTGCCTGCGCTCGCGGGCCTGGCGGCACGCTATGTCAGCGGTTACCTGCTCACCCAGCCACCGCCCGGCCAGCCACGGCTGATCGGCGCCGATGCATCTCATGCGTGGGTGTCGGTGTTTTGCGCGGTATCGGGATGGGTGGATTCCGATCCGACGAATAACGTGCGGCCGGCGCTGGAACACATCACCCTGGCGTGGGGCCGGGATTTTTCCGATGTATCGCCGTTGCGAGGGGTGATCCTGGGAGGAGGGAGCCATGACCCGCAAGTACGGGTGACGGTGATGCCGCTGGAGTGGCGGATTGTGGCGAGCAAGGCGGGCCTGCTCACCACAAAGGAAATTATTCAGCCGGATCTTTTGGTGTTTCAGTGTCGTCGCCGGTTTCTTCAGCATCGACGTCCGGGTTCAGTGCGCCTGCTTCTTCATCTGCAGCGGCTTTCTTGCGTTGCAGCTTTTCCTCTTTCTTCTGTTCCTTGGCCAAGTCTCTCTGACGTTTGGCGAAGGAGTAATTAGGTTTGGCCATGGGCGATCCTCTAGGGTCGAAGGTGAGGGGTAGGCGGCGCGCGGCTGCCTTGGGTCGCTATGGTAGCAGCTTAGCAGCGCGCTTGGCCTTCACTTACCGCTGGCGTAAGCGGCCAGCAGGCCGTTGAACAGTTGATTGAGGTGCATGGCTGGGGCTCCAATGGGGGATGGGCCGATCATATTCAGTTGCCGTGCCGTTGGCTGGTAGATTGTGTTGATGAGTCTGATAGCCTAAAGTTGTATACAATCTGTTGATGCAGATCATAAAAACTCAAGCCTGATTGAGGCACCCTTGTCTTAATATGCGTTATTCAACCCTGCCTTGGAGATTCACATGTTCGCCAAACTCGTTGCTGTTTCCCTGCTGACGCTGGCTAGCGGCCAGTTGCTTGCTGCAGAGTGCAAGGTCACTGTCGACTCCACCGACCAGATGTCTTTCAACACCAAAGAAATCACTATCGACAAGAGCTGCAAGCAGTTCACCGTCGAGCTGACTCACTCCGGCAACCTGCCGAAAAACGTCATGGGCCATAACTGGGTGCTGACCAGCGCCGCCAACATGCAGCCAGTTGCCACCGACGGCATGGCCGCTGGCATTGATAAGGACTACCTGAAGGCAGGCGACGACCGCATCATCGCCCATACCAAGATCATTGGCGCCGGCGAGAAAGATTCGGTGACTTTCGATGTGTCGAAGCTGACGGCGGGCACGGACTACGCGTTCTTTTGCTCGTTCCCGGGCCACATCTCGATGATGAAAGGCACGGTAGTCGTCAAGTAACGCCGCGTTATCGTTCTTCGCGAGCAAGCCCGCTTCCACACTTGACCGAGCTCTAACAGGGGAATGCGGTCAAATGTGGGAGCGGGCTTGCTCGCGAAGGCCATCTGCCTCAAGGCGAAAATGGCATGACGCGCTTGTGCTCAGTCTTGCGATACGTCTCGCAAATGATCCGGAACGCTTCCTCGCGCACCGGCTCACCGTGCAGGAACGCGTCGATCTCGGCATAAGTCACGCCATGTGACGCCTCGTCCGGCTTGCCCGGCGACAGGTCTTCCAAATCCGCCGTCGGCACTTTCTCCACCAACGACTCCGGCGCGCCGAAATGCCGCGCAATCGCACGCACCTGGTTCTTCACCAGCCCGCTCAGCGGCGCCAGGTCGCAGGCACCATCACCAAACTTGGTAAAAAAGCCCATTACCGCTTCCGCTGCATGGTCGGTCCCGATCACCAGCCCGCCGGCCGCGCCTGCGATGGTGTACTGCGCGACCATGCGCATGCGTGCCTTGGTGTTGCCCAGCACGAAGTCGCGGGATGCCGCCGGTTTGCCGTCGAACGCCGCGACCTCATTGGCCAAGGCTTTGACCGCCGGGCCGATGTTGACGGTGTGGCGTTCGTCCGGCTCGATGAAGTCCACCGAAGCCTGGGCTTCGTGTTCGTCGAACTGGGTTTCGTAGGGCAGGCGCACGGCGATAAAACGATAGGCTTCGTCGCCGCTGCCGGCGCGCAGTTCCTGCACCGCGCGTTGGGCCAACAGGCCTGCGGTCAGGGAATCGACACCGCCGCTGATGCCCAGCACCAACGACTTGAGCCCGGAATTGCGCAGGCAGTCCTGAATAAAAGCCACGCGCCTGGCAACTTCTGCCTCAAGGGCGGCCTGGTCTTTGAACGGCGCTTGCACCTTGAGCTGCTGCGCAATCTCACGCTGTACGGCTTGCATGATTCACTCCTTGCTGGATAGGGCAGGTACTTTGAAAACGTGACGCAAATAGGCGACGAAATTGGGATCGGTGCAGTGGGTCTTGCCCGCTTCATCGGAAATCTTGGCGACGGGCTGGCCATTGCAGGCGGTCATTTTAAGCACGATGCTCATCGGTTCCACCCCTGGAATATCGCAGGTCAGATTGGTGCCGATACCAAAGCTCACATTAATGCGCCCGCGCAGCGCACGGAAAATCTCCAGGGCCTTGGGCAACGTCAGGCTGTCGGAGAACACCAGGGTCTTGCTCATCGGCTCGATGCCCAGCTTGTGGTAATGGGCGATGGCTTTTTCCGCCCATTGCACCGGGTCGCCAGAGTCGTGGCGCAGGCCATCGAACAGCTTGGCGAAGTACAAATCGAAGTCGCCGAGGAAAGCATCGGTGGTGATGCAGTCGGTCAGTGCGATGCCCAGCAGGCCTCGGTATTCGCGTACCCAGCAATCGAGGGCGGCGATCTGGCTGTCGATCAGGCGTGGGCCGAGTTGCTGGTGGGCCATGATCCACTCATGGGCCATGGTGCCTAACGGCTTCATATCGAATTCGCGGGCCAGGTGCACGTTGCTGGTGCCGACAAAACGGCCGGGGAAGTCGTGCTTGAGTACGCTGACCACTTCTTCCTGCACCCGGTACGAGAAGCGCCGACGCGTGCCGAAGTCGGCCACTTGCAGCTCCGACAGCTCATCGCTGCCGGCATTCGCCGTCAGCCAGTCGAACTTGCGGTACAGCTGCTCGCGCGCCTGTTCCAGGATGACGGTCTGGTAGCGGTAGCGGTTACGCACTTCGCTGACGATGGCCAGCATCGGCACTTCAAACAGGATCACATGCAGCCACGGCCCGCGCAGGCGGATAAACAGCTCACCGTTTTCGATGCCGGTTTGCACATAGCGCAGGTTGAAGCGGAACAGTCCCAGGAAGCGTAAAAAATCCGGCTTCATAAAGCTGATGCGTTCCAGAAAACCCAATTGGTCCGGGCTCAGGCTCAACTCGGCGAGACGCTCGATCTGGTAGCGGATCTCCGCCAGGTACGGGCGCAGGTCTTCGCTGTTGCGGCAACGGAACTCCCATTCAACTTCCACATTCGGGTAGTTGTGCAGCACCGCCTGCATCATGGTCAGCTTGTAGAAGTCGGTGTCGAGCAGGTTCTGCACGATGCGATCGGCAAACACACTCTCGCTCATAACGGGAATCTCCAGACGGGTCGAGGCTGGGCGCCGACCTTTACGCACAATTAAAGAGGGGGGCTAGTGGCGCATAGACGCGGGTCGGTTTGCCAGTGATTTTTTGCATGGCTGCCTACGCATCGGGGTAATTGAGCGTTCTGTCCACGTTCAGTTGGCCAAAGCCAGGTTACTCGACCCTGCTACCGGCAAAGGTTTGCCGGGCTCGCCGGCGTTCAGCCAGTCCCACTTATCCGCGCCCAACTGCTACAGCGGCCAAGCCTGCCCGGTAAGCGCTTTTGGGAAGTCGGCTGGCTTCCCCTTGGCTATTACGTAGCCAGGGGGGGGGCGGCGTTGGGCATGTCGATAAGGGCGAGGTCTTGCCGACAGTGTTGAACGAGCGCTACCAGGTACGCAGTTGGCCGTTCTCCCACAAGATCACGCGCAGTGAGCGGGAGGTTGAATGGCGCCTGCTTTCATGAGAGTCGCACGTCGTCCCGCAAACTTTTAACGCAGGCTCGGAAGATTTTGTAAAAACTATATCGCCGGGCCTACCCCTGAACCTGCTCCATCATCCACTTCACAAACTCCCGCACCTTGGGCACCTCCGCCGAATGCTCGGGATAGGCCAGGTAATACGCATCCTGGCTCGGCATCGCATGCTGCCAGGGGATCACCAGTTTGCCGTCGGCCAGTTCTTCCTCCACCAGGAACCGCGGCAGCAGCGCCACGCCGCAGCCGACCTGCGCCGCACGAATGCACATATAGAACGTGTCGAAACGCGGCCCATGGTAGCTGTGCTCAGTGTGGAAACCCTGGTCGGCAAACCAGTCATGCCAACCCTGGGGCCGCGAGGCGTTTTGCAGCAGCACTAGGTTGCTCAGTTGCGTGGGATCGGTGAAGGGCTGCGCGGGCAGGCTTTCGGGGGCGCACACCGGCACCAGCTCTTCACTGAACAGTTTCAGGCTCTCGGTGCCGGGGCGTGAACCCTGGCCGAAATAGAAAGCCATGTCGGCTTTGTCTTGCAGCAGTTCGTCCGGCTCCTGTTCGTTGCACAGGTCCAGGTGGGTCTGCGGGTGACGCAGGCGCCAGCCCTTGAGGCGCGGCACCAGCCAGCGTGCGCCGAAGGTGTAGGGCGTGGACACGCGCAGTACTTCGGTCTCGCCGCCGTAGGAGCGCAGGTAGTGAGTGGACATCTCCACCTGTGTGAGGATCTTGCGTACTTCCACCAAGTACAGATCGCCCGCCGGCGTCATCTGCAAGCGGCGCCGCACGCGGCGGAACAGCAGGTGTTGCAGCAAGTCTTCCAACTGCGCCACCTGTTTGCTCACCGCGCTTTGGGTGAGGTTCAGTTCCTCGGCGGCGCGGGTAAAACTCAGGTGACGGGTGGCGGCTTCGAAACACTGCAAGGCGGTGATCGAGGGCAAATGTCTTTTGTTCAGCACGGCTTGCCTCTTTTTATTCTTTGCATGAATAAACGGAATGATATCTCGCCTAATCGTCGTTTGTTGGCAAGTCTTGGGCCAGCTACAAATGAGGCCTGGATCGTCGTGCCGGCCGCGGCGCACATTTTTCTGTTTGTGATTGAAGGAGTGACCCATGGTTGCCGCATTGCTTGACCGTCTAGGGGTAAACCCGGCGCTGTACCAGGCGGGCGCACAGCCCGTGCATTCGCCGATCGATGGCAGCCGTATTGGCAGCGTGCACTGGGAAGGGGCCGCCGAGGTGGAACAGCAGGTCAGTCGCGCCGAGCATGCATTCGACGCCTGGCGCAAGGTGCCGGCCCCGCGTCGCGGTGAACTGGTGCGCCAGTTCGGCGACGTGTTGCGCCACTACAAGGCCGACCTGGGCGAGTTGGTCTCGTGGGAAGCCGGCAAGATCACCCAGGAAGGCCTGGGGGAAGTGCAGGAAATGATCGACATCTGCGACTTCGCCGTCGGTTTGTCGCGCCAGTTGTACGGCTTGACCATCGCCTCCGAGCGCCCCGGCCACCATATGCGTGAAACCTGGCATCCGCTGGGCGTGGTCGGCGTGATCAGCGCCTTCAATTTTCCGGTAGCGGTGTGGGCGTGGAACACCACCCTGGCGCTGGTGTGCGGCAACGCGGTGATCTGGAAACCGTCGGAAAAAACCCCGCTCACCGCGCTGGCCTGCCAGGCGCTGTTCGAGCGCGTGTTGAAGAACTTCAAGGAGGCCCCGCAGTACCTCAGCCAAGTGATTATCGGCGGCCGCGATGCCGGCGCCGCGCTGGTGGACGACCCGCGTGTGGCGCTGATCAGCGCCACCGGCAGCACGCGCATGGGCCGCGAAGTGGCGCCGAAAGTCGCCGCGCGCTTTGCCCGCAGCATCCTCGAACTGGGCGGCAACAATGCGATGATCCTCGGCCCAAGCGCCGACCTGGACATGGCCGTGCGCGCCATCCTGTTCAGCGCGGTCGGCACCGCCGGTCAGCGCTGCACCACCTTGCGCCGCCTGATCGCCCATGAGTCGGTCAAGGCAGACATCGTCACCCGTCTCAAGGCCGCCTACGCCAAGGTGCGCATCGGTCACCCGCTGGAAGGCAACCTGGTCGGGCCGCTGATCGACAAGCACGGCTTCGACAACATGCAGGACGCCCTGGAGCAAGCCCTGAGCGAGGGCGGCAAGGTGTTCGGCGGCAAGCGCCAGCTGCAAGAGCAGTTCCCCAACGCCTACTACGTGTCGCCGGCGATTGTGGAAATGCCCGAGCAGAGCGACGTGGTGTGCACCGAAACCTTCGCGCCGATTCTGTATGTGATCGGCTACACCGACTTCGCCGAAGCCCTGCGCCTGAACAACGCGGTGCCACAAGGCTTGTCGTCGTGCATTTTCACCACCGATGTGCGCGAAGCCGAGCAGTTCATGTCGGCGGTGGGCAGTGACTGCGGCATCGCCAACGTCAACATCGGCCCGAGCGGCGCGGAAATCGGTGGGGCGTTTGGCGGCGAGAAAGAAACGGGCGGCGGGCGTGAGTCGGGCTCGGATGCGTGGCGCGGGTATATGCGTCGCCAGACCAATACCGTGAACTACTCGCTGGAGTTGCCGTTGGCACAGGGCATCACCTTCGACTGAGATAGGTACGCGGTTGAAAATGTGGGAGCGGGCTTGCTCGCGAAGGCGGTGGATCAGCCGTCTATCTGTTGACCGGCACACCGCTTTCGCGAGCAGGCCCGCTCCCACAGTTGATTGATTCAAAATAAAAAACAGATGTTTGTTAGGTCCTCTCCGGAGTCTGGCAATGCCTTTACGTGAAACATGTTTATGGGAACACCTCACCCCCGGCCGGCCGGATCGCGCTGCGCTCAAAGGCGAGCTCAAGGTGGATGTGTGCGTGATCGGCGCCGGCATCACCGGTTTGTCAGCCGCCATCCACTTGCTGGAACAAGGTAAAAGCGTCGCGGTGCTGGAGGCCCATCGCACCGGCCATGGCGGTTCGGGGCGCAACGTCGGGCTGGTCAACGCCGGCATGTGGATCCCGCCGGACGAGATCGAAGCCGGTTTCGGCGAAGCGGTGGGCAGCCAGCTCAACCGCATGCTGGGCGCGGCACCGTCGGTGGTGTTCGGCCTGATCGACAAATACAACATCGATTGCCAGCTGCGTCGCGACGGCACCTTGCACATGGCGCACAACGCCCGCGGCGAGGCGGATCTGCGCAGTCGTGAAGCGCAGTGGAAGCGTCGTGGCGCGCCGGTCGAATTGTTGACCGGGCAGGCGTGCGAGCAAGCCACGGGCACCTCGAAAATCGCCGCCGCGTTGCTGGACCGACGTGCCGGCACCTTGAACCCCATGGCCTATACCAGTGGTCTGGCGAATGCGGCCGTCGGGTTGGGCGGGCAGTTATTCGACCATTCCCCCGTCACCCAGCTTGAGCGCCAGCGCGCCGACTGGTGTGTGCAGACCGCCCAAGGCGCGGTGCGAGCCGCACAGGTGGTGATCGCTTCGAATGCCTATACCGAAGGTGAATGGACCGAGCTGCGCCGTAACTTCTTCCCCGGTTATTACTATCAGGTGGCGTCGGCGCCGCTCACCGATGAAGCCGCCAGGCGCATCCTTCCAAGTGGCCAGGGGTCATGGGACACGCGCCAGGTGCTGAGCAGTATCCGCCGTGATGCCGATGGCCGCCTGTTGCTCGGCAGCCTGGGCAACGGCAACCAGAAGCCGACCTGGTTCCTCAAGGCCTGGGCCGATCGGGTCCAGCAACACTATTTCCCGTACCTCAAGTCGGTGCAGTGGGAATACACCTGGACCGGCTGCATCGCCTTTACGCCCGATCACCTGATGCGTTTGTTCGAGCCGGCGCCTGGGCTGGTGGCGGTCACCGGTTACAACGGGCGCGGGGTGACCACCGGCAGCGTGGTCGGCAAAGCGTTTGCCGATTATTTGTGTCACCACAACCCCCAAGCGCTGCCGATCCCCTTTGCACCGATGCAACCTCTGGCGGGCGTGGGCCTGCGCAGTTGCCTTTATGAGGCGGGATTCTCGCTGTACCACGCGGGGCAATGCCTTCGGATTGTGGTCTGAGCCGCGAAATATCGCGCGTAAGCCGGCATTTTCTTAGTCGGCTAATCATCTGTATTGGTGCAAGTTGTAGCAATCGCGCACTGTAAATGTGCAGTTCCGTTACGCACATGGTTACAGCCACTGGAGCTGTCGTTTATCGCTCCGGTTGCAGGCGCCACCGTTCGGGGTTGTACTTTTTTGGCCTGCCGGTTGCACCTTGCGAGGCTAGACGGTTGCACGTCCTGGCGGGAGGACGCGAAACGCCTGCAATAACAATGACACCGTGTCTTTTTGAAGAATAAAAACGTAATGGCACGCGGCTTGCTCTGAGCTTTCAGTGAAAGGTTTGAATGCAAGTTGTCGTGCCAAAAATCAAAAAATATCGGAGCACCACTCATGTCCCAGACGTTTTACAAGAAAGGTTTTCTGGCCCTCGCCGTTGCAGCGGCGCTGGGTGTTTCTACGTTTGTTCAAGCTGATGTGAAAATTGGTGTGGCAGGCCCGATGACGGGCGCCAACGCCGCTTTCGGTGAGCAGTACATGAAGGGTGCCCAGGCCGCGGCCGATGAGGTCAACAAGGCCGGTGGCGTCAACGGCGAGAAGATCGTGCTGGTGGCCGGCGATGACGCCTGCGAGCCAAAACAGGCTGTGGCCGTGGCCAACCGCCTGGCAGACCAGGACAAAGTGATCGGCGTGGTCGGGCACTTCTGCTCGTCCAACACCATCCCGGCCTCCGAGGTGTATGACGAAGCGGGCATCATCGCAATCACCCCAGGCTCCACCAACCCGCAGGTGACCGAGCGCGGCCTGGGCGCCATGTTCCGCATGTGCGGGCGTGACGACCAGCAAGGCATCGTCGCCGGCGACTACATCGTCGACGTGCTCAAGGGCAAGAAAGTCGCGGTGATCAACGACAAGGACACCTACGGCAAGGGCCTGGCCGACGCTACCGCTGCCCAGCTGACCAAGCGCGGCGTGAAACCGGTGCTGGAAGAAGGCCTGACCCGTGGCGAAAAAGACTTCAGCGCGCTGGTCACCAAGATCCGCTCCCTGGGCGCCGATGTCGTGTACTTCGGTGGCTTGCACCCGGAAGCCGGCCCCCTGGTTCGCCAGCTCCGCGAAGCCGGCTTGAAAGATGTCAAGTTCATGTCCGATGACGGCGTGGTCACCGACGAACTGGTGGCGACCGCCGGTGGCGCGCAGTACGTGGACGGCGTTTACATGACCTTCGGCGCCGACCCGCGCCTGCTGCCGGACAGCAAGGCGGTGGTGGAACAGTTCCGTAAAAACGGCACCGAGCCGGAAGGCTACACCCTGTACGCCTACGCCTCGATCCAGGCCCTGGCCGCCGGTTTCAACGGCGCCAAGTCCAACAAGGGCGAAGACGCGGCCAAGTGGCTGAAGGCAAACCCGGTTAAAACCGTAATGGGCGAAAAAGCCTGGGACGCCAAGGGCGACCTGAAAATCTCCGACTACGTGGTTTACCAGTGGGATAAGGACGGTAAATACCACCAGCTGGAAAAGCAGAAGTAAATACAAGCACCACGGCCCCACATGTGGGAGCCGGCTTGCTCGCGAAAGCGGAGTGTCAGTTGCCGAATGTGTTTATGACACACCGTATTCGCGAGCAAGCCCGTTCCCAAAGGGGACTGTGTCGTGATCGAAATCTGTCTTTTCCTCCAGAAGCGCCGCACACCCCCGGTGTGCAGGTGCTCACCGCGTGAGATTGCGTTATGGATGGTATTTTCCTGCAGCAACTGGTCAACGGCCTGACCCTCGGGTCGGTCTATGGCCTGATCGCCATCGGCTACACAATGGTCTATGGCATCATTGGCATGATCAACTTCGCCCACGGCGAGGTTTATATGATTTCCGCTTACCTCGCGGCGATCAGTCTGGCACTGCTGGCTTACTTCGGCATCGAATCCTTCCCGCTGCTCATTCTCGGCACCTTGGTCTTCACCGTCGTCGTCACCGGCGTATACGGTTGGGTCATCGAGCGTGTCGCCTACAAACCGCTGCGTAACTCCACCCGACTGGCACCGCTGATCAGCGCCATCGGTATTTCGCTAATCCTGCAGAACTACGCGCAGATCGCCCAGGGCGCCAAGCAACAAGGCATTCCCACCCTGCTGGCCGGCGCCTGGCGCGTCGATATCGGCACCGGGTTCGTGCAACTCACCTACACCAAAGTGTTCATCCTCGTGGCGGCATTCGCCGGCATGGCGTTGCTCACCTACATCATCAAATACACCAAGCTTGGCCGCATGTGCCGGGCCACCCAGCAAGACCGCAAGATGGCCTCGATCCTGGGGATCAACACCGACCGCGTGATCTCCTACGTGTTTGTCATCGGCGCCGCCATGGCCGCCCTGGCCGGCGTGCTGATCACCCTCAATTACGGCACCTTCGACTTCTATGCCGGCTTCATCATCGGCATCAAGGCGTTTACCGCAGCGGTACTCGGCGGCATTGGCTCCCTGCCTGGGGCGATGCTGGGCGGGATCATCCTCGGTATCTCCGAGTCGCTGTTCGCGGGGTTGATCAACTCTGACTACAAAGACGTGTTCAGTTTCTCCCTGCTGGTGGTGATTCTGATTTTCCGTCCCCAGGGCCTGCTTGGTCGCCCACTTGTGGCGAAGGTGTAAACATGTCTGCTGCCAACTCTATCGATATCAAGAAAAGTGTGGTCGATACGGTCCTCGCCGGGCTGATTTCGCTGATCGTGTTCGGCCCGATTGTCGGCGTGGTGCTCGACGGCTACAGCTTCAACCTGGAACCGCTGCGCGTTGCCACGTTGGTCGCCATTGTGATGGCCGGGCGCTTTGCCCTCAGCCTGTTCCTGCAAACCTCCAAGGGCGTGAAGATCCTGCAGGGTTTCGAAAGCAGCGGCTCCGGCGTGCACGTGTTGCCGCCGGACTACAAATCGCGGCTGCGCTGGATCATTCCGGCACTGATCGTGATCGCTATCGTGTTCCCGATCTTTGCCAACAAGTACCTGCTGACCGTGGTGATCCTCGGGTTGATCTACGTCTTGCTCGGCCTGGGCTTGAACATCGTGGTGGGCCTGGCCGGCCTGCTCGACCTGGGTTACGTGGCGTTCTACGCCATCGGCGCCTATGGCCTGGCACTGGGTTACCAATACCTCGGCCTGGGCTTCTGGTCGGTGCTGCCGCTGGCGGCCATCGCGGCGGCGCTGGCGGGGTGCATACTCGGCTTCCCGGTGCTGCGAATGCACGGTGACTACCTGGCCATCGTGACCCTGGGCTTCGGTGAAATCATCCGCCTGGTGCTGAACAACTGGCTGTCGTTCACCGGTGGCCCGAACGGGATGCCGGTGCCTTCGCCGACCTTCCTCGGATTGGAGTTCGGCAGGCGTGCAAAGGAAGGCGGCATCCCGTTCCACGAGTTCTTCGGCATCGATTACAACCCCAACATCAAGTTCATGTTCATCTACATCGTGTTGTTCCTGGTGGTACTGGCCGTGCTGTACATCAAGCATCGCCTGACCCGCATGCCGGTCGGCCGTGCCTGGGAAGCCTTGCGCGAAGACGAGATCGCCTGCCGTTCCATGGGCCTGAACCACGTACTGGTCAAGCTTTCGGCGTTCACCATCGGTGCCTCTACGGCCGGTTTGGCCGGGGTGTTTTTCGCCAGTTACCAAGGCTTCGTCAACCCGTCGTCGTTCACCTTCTTCGAGTCGGCGCTGATCCTGGCCATCGTGGTATTGGGTGGCATGGGCTCGACCGTAGGCGTGGTGATCGCGGCGTTCGTGTTGACGGTTGCGCCGGAACTGCTGCGCAGCTTTTCCGAATACCGCGTGCTGCTGTTTGGGGTGCTGATGGTGGTGATGATGATTTGGCGACCCCGTGGCTTGATCAGGATCAGCCGTACCGGTGTGACGCCACGTAAGGGGGTAGCACCATGAGCAAGGAAGTTGTGCTGTCCGTGGAACACCTGATGATGCACTTCGGTGGCATCAAGGCCTTGAGCGACGTGAGCCTCAAGGTCGAGCGCAACTCGATCTTCGCCCTGATCGGCCCCAACGGCGCCGGCAAGACGACCGTGTTCAACTGCCTCACCGGTTTCTACAAAGCCAGTGGCGGCAAGATCGAACTCAACGTGCGTGGCAAGCAGACCAATGTGATCCAACTGCTCGGCGAGCGCTTTGAGGCCACCGATTTTGTCTCGCCGAAAAGCTTCCTCAGCCGGGTGTACTACAAAATGTTCGGCGGCACCCACCTGGTGAACCGCGCAGGCCTGGCGCGGACCTTCCAGAACATTCGCCTGTTCAAGGAAATGTCGGTGCTGGAAAACCTGCTGGTGGCCCAGCATATGTGGGTCAACCGCAACATGCTCGCGGGCATCCTCAATACCAAGGGCTACCGCAAGGCTGAAAGCGACGCGCTGGACTGCGCCTTCTACTGGCTTGAAGTGGTGGACCTGGTGGACTGTGCCAACCGCCTGGCCGGTGAGCTTTCCTACGGCCAGCAGCGCCGCCTGGAAATCGCCCGCGCCATGTGCACGCGGCCGCAGATCATCTGCCTGGACGAACCGGCGGCGGGCCTCAACCCTCAGGAAACCGAAGCCCTCAGCGCAATGATCCGCCTGCTGCGCGACGAACACGACCTCACGGTGGTGCTGATCGAACACGACATGGGCATGGTGATGAGTATTTCCGACCACATCGTAGTGCTGGACCACGGCAACGTGATCGCCGAAGGCGGGCCGGACGCGATCCGCAACGACCCGAAAGTGATCGCCGCCTACCTGGGCGCGGATGAAGAGGAACTGGTATGAGCGCACCCATCCTCGAAATGAAGGACCTGGATGTGTTCTATGGCCCGATCCAGGCCCTGAAGAAAGTCTCGTTGCACATCAACGAAGGCGAAACCGTCAGCCTGATCGGCTCCAACGGCGCGGGCAAATCCACGCTGCTGATGTCGATCTTTGGCCAGCCACGGGCCGAGTCGGGGCAAATCCTCTATAACGGCGTGGACATTACCCACAAGTCGTCCCACTACATCGCCTCCAACGGCATCGCCCAATCGCCGGAAGGGCGCCGGGTGTTCCCCGACATGACCGTCGAGGAAAACCTGTTGATGGGCACCATCCCCATTGGCGACAAGTTTGCCAGCGAAGATATGCAGCGCATGTTCGAACTGTTTCCACGGCTCAAGGAACGGCGTAATCAACGGGCGATGACTATGTCCGGCGGCGAGCAGCAAATGCTCGCCATCGCGCGCGCGCTGATGAGCCGGCCCAAGCTGTTGCTGCTCGATGAGCCAAGCCTGGGCCTGGCGCCGATTGTGGTGAAGCAGATCTTTGCCACCCTGCGCGAGCTGGCATCCACCGGGATGACCATCTTTTTGGTGGAGCAAAACGCCAACCACGCCCTGCGCTTGTCGGACCGCGCGTATGTAATGGTCAACGGCGAGATTCGCCTGACGGGGACCGGTAAGGAATTGCTGGTGAACGAGGAAGTGCGCAACGCCTACCTCGGCGGCCACTAACGCTTCGCTTGACCTTGTAGGAGCGAGCTTGCTCGCGAAAAACGTTAACGATGACGCGGGCATCCTGGATGAACGCGATGTTCTGGCGTTCTTCGCGAACAAGCTCGCTCCTACAGGTGTTTTGAGGGCTCCATACGCTCCGCGCCAAATTGTGGAAAACAAATCCAGACACCCTCCAAAGCGCGACATATAGCCGCCGCAAATCCCTGTTTTGTCACAGTTTTGACTTGTCCCCATCCGCTGTGGAACCGGCTGTGGGTAAGGTGGGAGTAGCTGGCTACAAGCCTTTAACCACGTGGCTTGCAGCGGTGCGGTTAGTATTTGATCAGCGGTTTTTTGATGACCCGCCGAGGGGTTTGTCAAGCTGTTTAAAGACACAGGTATATGACCTTTTTATGTCAGGTCAGCCTGTGGATAAGTCTGTGACTAAACTCTGGAAAGACCGCCGCACAGGCCGGAATGACTGGCCTGTAGCCATCGTCCGGATTTCACCGGCATAAAAGGCCTGCATACGCCTCCCGCCCAGGTCAAGCAAAAAACTTTCTAAAATCGCCTGGAGGCCTTGTATGCCGTGGCTCGAAGCGATTTGCACTTGCCCCCAAAGACTGTGGGCGCAGCTGTGGATAACCTGCGCGTATATGGCTGCAGGCCACGGTTTATGTGGTTCCGCCAAGTATGGTCAAAAAGTGATCAAGTAAACATGAATGTGCGCGTGTAGCGGTTGCCGCGAAGACGGCGTAAGGGCATTCTGCTGGCAACTTTTTCCCGTTGCCCGCAAGGAGAACACCATGTCCGACACGCTGTTTATTACTGGCGCCACTTCAGGTTTCGGTGAAGCCTGTGCCCGCCGTTTTGCCGAAGCCGGCTGGAAACTGGTGCTCACCGGCCGCCGCGCCGAGCGCTTGAATGCCCTGGTCGAAGAGCTTTCCAAGCAGACCGAAGTGCATGGCCTGGTGGTGGACGTGCGTGATCGCAAAGGCATGGAAGACGCCATCGCCAACCTGCCGCCCTCGTTCGCCACGTTGCGCGGGCTGATCAATAACGCAGGCCTGGCCGTGGGCACCGACCCCGCGCCCAAGTGCAACCTCGACGATTGGGAAACCATGGTCGACACCAATATCAAAGGGCTGCTGACCACCACCAACCTGCTGCTGCCGCGCCTGATTGCCCATGGCCGTGGCGCCGGGATCATCAACCTGGGGTCCATCGCCGGTAACTACCCTTACCCGGGCAGTCATGTGTACGGCGGCTCCAAGGCATTCGTGAAGCAGTTCTCGCTGAACCTGCGCTGTGACCTGCAGGGCACCGGCGTGCGGGTGACCAACATCGAGCCGGGCTTGTGCGAGAGCGAATTTTCCCTGGTGCGCTTCGGTGGTGATCAGTCGCGCTATGACGCTACCTATGCTGGCGCCGAGCCGATCCAGCCGCAGGATATTGCCGACACGATTTTCTGGGTGCTGAACACGCCGGCGCACGTGAACATCAACCGGTTGGAGCTGATGCCGGTGAGCCAGACGTGGGCCGGGTTTGCGATTGAGCGTGGGGCCAAAGGCTAAGCCGATCACTTCTGTGGGGAGGGAGCAAGCTCCCTCCCCACAGGGGGCAATAACGTCCGGCATGCGGCAAATCGGCCAGAACACGACATAAGGTACACTCCGCTCCTGAAAACCCCTCCGCACTGTGCGGTTTAAAGGTTTTGACGGGAGGAAATGTGAGTAACCGAGGTGAGCAGGCACTGCTCAAACAATCGACCATCCTGATGTTCGCGGTCGCGATCGCCGGGATTGTCATGGGTGTGGTATCCGGCGCCCAATCCATTCTGTTCGACGGTTTTTTCTCGCTGATCGCTACCGCCATCAAGGTGCTGATGCTGATCACGGCCAAGCTGATCGCCAAGAAAAGCAACGAGCGTTTCCAGTTCGGCTACTGGCACCTGGAACCGATGGTGCTGTTGATCGAAGGCAGCTTTCTGCTGTTGATCGCGATCTATGCATTCCTGAACGGCGTGTTCGGCATTATCAATGGCGGGCGCGAGATCGAGTTGGGGCTGGTGATCGTGTATGCGGCGGTGTTTACCGTGGTGGAGTTCGCTTACTTCTTCTATGTGCGCTACCGCAATCGCACGTTGAAATCCTCGCTGATCCAGTTCGACAACATCAGCTGGCTGGTGGACGCGATGCTGTCGGTGGGCCTGTTGATCAGCTTTCTGACGGCGCTGTTGCTCAAGTCCCAGGGCTATGGCGAGTGGGCGATGTACGTCGACCCGCTGATCCTGATCCTGTTGGCCCTGAGCATGCTGGCGCCGGCGTTCAAAATCCTGCGCCCGGCGTTGCGTGAGGTGCTGGGGATTGCCCCGGATCACCTGGACGACAAAGTACGCGAAGTGATGGACGCGGCCCAGGCCAGGCATGGCTTCGACGATTACGTGTCCTATGTGCAAAAGCACGGGCGCGCACGGTTCATCGAAATTCATGTGGTGTTGCCGGCGGATTACCCGGTGGATAACGTCGCGACCCTGGACGGGCTGCGCGAAGAGATATCCACAGCGCTCGGCACGCCGGATGCGGCGCGCTGGCTGACGATCAGTTTTACGGGCGACCGTAAGTGGATTGCGTAAGGCACGTCAGACCAAGGTGACGCTTTGGCGAGCAAGCCCGTTTCCCATGCTTGGAATGCATTCAAAGTGTGGGAGCGGGCTTGCTCGCGAAGAGGCCACTCAAGTCAGCCCAAGTGCTGGATCAGCCCCTGATAGCACGTCGCCAAATGATACGGCGTGGTCGACGGCATATCCCGGCGGCTCACCGCGCCCTTGGCGTCCAGGCATTCGTGCCAGCCTTTGTCGTGCAGGAAGTTCTGTTGCAGCGCCAGCAACTGGCGTTGCAACACCGCTTCGCTGCCGGGCCGCAGGGTCAACGCCCGCAGGTATTCAGCCTGAGCCCAGATACGTTGAGTGCCATCGCGCACGCGGCCGTCCAGGGCGAGCATGCCGCTGACCGCACCGCTCAACTTATCCACACCGTGTTGCTCGGCATAGGCAAATGCGCGTGTCAGTGAGGCATGCAGCGCTGTATCGCGCAGCACATCCGACGATTCGAGCAAAAAGAACCATTCGAACTGGTGCCCTGGCTCGAACCAGTTATCCACAGCGCCCAGCGGTTTTTCCATCATTACGCCGTGCTGGCGGTCGATAAAGCGCTTTTGCAGGGCGGTGGCCAAGTCCAGTAATGCGTCGCGCGTGATGGCATCTTCACGCACCGCCAGCGTGGCCAGAAAGCCTTCGGCGAGGTGCATCAGCGGGTTCTGCAAGGGGCCGGACCCAAGGGTTGACCAGTTGCGCTCCAGCACCGCTTCGTACAGGCCGTCGCCGCTGGCGAAACGTTCGGCGACCACGGCCAGCGCGGCATTGAGCACCGACTCCACCAAGGGTTCACGCACCTTGGCCCAGTAATGGGCGCAGGCAAAGATGATGAAGGCGTGGGTGTAGAGGTCTTTGCGTTTATCCAGTGGCTGCCCGGCCGGGTCGATGCTGTAAAACCAACCGCCGTGTTCGGCGTCGTGGAAGTGCCGTTGCAGTGAACGGAACAATTCGGCGGCGCGTTCCTCGGCAAAGGTTGCATCGGGCTCGCCGATCAGGCTGGCGAACAGGTACAACTGCCGGGCACAGGCCATGGCGCGGTAGCGTTGTGGGGGCAGCGGGTGGTGATCGGCGTCCAGTGCCTCGTACGGCAACGCCAGGTCGGCATTCCAGCCTGGGCCCTGCCAGAGCGGCACGATCAGGCCATGGAAGTGCGTGAGCACGGAATTCAAGAGAGGTTGGGAAGCGCTGGGCATCGGCTGGCGTCGTCACGGCAGGGGTGTGGCGCGCATGGTAGCAGGCTTGGGAACGGTGGTGTCTGCGCCACCGCTATCGGCATAGGTATCTACACAACTCTGGATGTGCCGCTGAACCTGTGGCAAGGGAGCTTGCTCCCGTGGCGGCGGGGCAGCCC
This sequence comes from Pseudomonas sp., assembly GCF_030147005.1. GTDB lineage: Bacteria > Pseudomonadota > Gammaproteobacteria > Pseudomonadales > Pseudomonadaceae > Aquipseudomonas. Next base: position 11,173 of record NZ_JASLAW010000060.1, on the reverse strand, counting down.
ATAGCTATCTGACTGATGCCCCGCGATTCCCCTTGCAGGCGATCACGTTCAGCCCGCGAGCAACCACACGCCCGTCGCCGCAGACGCCGCTCCAGCCACCCGAATCAGTGGTGCCGCAGCCGTTGGCAAGCATCGAACGGTGGCATAACCCGCCGCGTGCAACACTGCGGTCGCCGCCACAAACCCGGCCGCATACGCCCAGGGGCTGGACATGTCCGGCAGCTCCAGACCATGGGCCACGCCATGAAACAACGCAAACAAGGCCGTCGCGCCCACCGCCACGAACAACGGGGGCCGCACCGCCAGCGCCACCGCCAGGCCCAGTGCCAGCACCGATGCAGCAATCCCGCTTTCCAGTGCCGGCAGTTGCAGGCCTTCGAAACCCAGCAGGCCGCCAATCAACATCGTGCCGACGAAGGCGCACGGCAGCGCCCAGCGTGCATTGCCTTTTTGCTGCGCCGCCCACAGGCCGACCGCAACCATCGCCAGCAAGTGGTCGATACCGCCCAGCGGGTGGCTGATGCCGGCGACCAGGCCATTATCGCCGTGGCCCGGGTGAGCAAAGGCGAGGGTGGGGGCCAGCAGCAAAGCCGCGGCGACGAACAGGTTTTTGAGGTTCATAAGCAGGCTCCGTAGGGGGATCAGGCGGCGGTCAGCAGGCCTTGGCGTTCGATAAAGGCGACGATGTCATCCAGGCCGACGCCGGTTTTCTGATTGCTGAACACAAAGGGTTTGCCATTGCGCATGCGTTGGGTGTCGCTGTTCATCAACTCCAGCGAGGCACCCACCAGCGGCGCGAGGTCGATCTTGTTGATCACCAGCAGGTCGGATTTGCAAATACCGGGCCCGCCCTTGCGCGGTAGCTTGTCGCCGGCGGACACATCGATCACGTAGATGGTCAGGTCTGACAATTCGGGGCTGAACGTCGCCGACAGGTTGTCGCCACCGGACTCCACCAGAATCAGGTCCAGGCCGGGGAAACGACGGTTGAGCTGGTCCACCGCCTCCAGGTTGATCGAGGCATCTTCACGGATCGCCGTGTGCGGGCAGCCGCCGGTTTCCACACCGATGATGCGCTCCGGCGCCAGGGCCTGGTTGCGCACCAGAAAATCGGCGTCTTCGCGGGTGTAGATGTCGTTGGTGACCACCGCCAGGTTGTAGCGATCGCGCAGCGCCAGGCACAGGGCCAGGGTCAGGGCCGTCTTGCCGGAGCCCACCGGGCCGCCGATGCCGACGCGCAGGGGTTGTGTGTTCATGTTGGGTTCTCCAAAAAAGCCTCAGGAACGGAACAGGCGGCTGTACTGGCGCTCGTGGGCCATGCACGCCAAAGACAGGCCAAAGGCGGCGCTGCCAAGATGATCGGGTTCGATGTGGTCGGCATCCTGCTGGGCTTGCTGCAACAGCGGCAGCAGTTCGCTGGTCAGGCGCTGCGCGGCTTGCTGGCCCAGGGGCAGGGTTTTCATCAGCACCGCCAATTGGTTTTCCAGCCAGCTCCATAACCAGGCCGCGAGGGCGTCATTGGGGCTGATCGCCCAGGCGCGCGCGGCCAGCGCCCAGCCGAGGGCCAGGTGGGGTTCAGGTTGTTGGTCAAGGAAGCCACGGGCGTCGGCGTCCAACTCCGGCAAGCCGCTGAGCAGTTGTCGCAGGGAATAGCCCATCTGCCGGCTTTCCTGATACAGCTCGCGGGTTTCGCGGCTGGCGCGGTGTTGTTCACACAACTGCGCCAGGCGTGGCCACGCTTGTTCAGCGGCGGCGCGGCAATGGGCGAGCAGCAAGGGCGCTTCGAAACGTGCGAGGTTGAGCAGCAATTGATCACTGATCCAGCGTCGCGCGCTGGCGGCATCGCTGACGCGGCCGTTATCCACGGCCATTTCCAGGCCTTGGGAATAGCTGTAGCCACCAATCGGCAACTGCGGACTGGCCAGGCGCAACAGCGCCCAGGCTGGGTTCATAGACGCGCGCCGAACTGATGCAGTTTGGGCGCGTAGTTGAAGTCTTCATCGCCATGGCGCGAGTGATGATGACCACCGCCGTAGGCCCCATGTTCAGGCTGGAAGGGCGCCTCGATGGTTTGCGCATCGGCGCCCAGCTGTTCAAGCATGGCCTTGAGCACGTAGTCATCGAGCAGGCGCAGCCAGCCATCGCCGACCTGCAAGGCTACATGGCGGTTGCCCAGGTGATAGGCGGCGCGGGTCAGTTCAAATGCATTGCGGCAGGTGACGTGCAGCAGTTGTTCAGAGCGTGCGCAGACACGTACGACGCGTCCGTCTTCCGCTTGTAGGAATTCGCCATCATGCAGCGGCGGTTGCCCACGCTCCAAAAACAGGCCGACGTCTTCACCGTCGGCACTGAAACAGCGCAGGCGGCTTTTGCTGCGGGCTTCGAAGTTCAGCAGCAGTTCGGCGGCCCAGAGGGCTTGCGGGGCAATTCGGCGATGGATCACCAGCATCAGAGGGTTTCCAGCTAGAACGATAAGGGAGCTAACGATGAGGGAGCTAGAGCAAGGGGCTTGCCAACCTGGTATTCGCGTAGGAATTTCCCGTCAGTACGGGCAGGAGCGCCTGGATAGGGCATATACGGCGTCAACCGGTGTTTCAATTTGGTGCGCGTGAGAGGTTTATAGCACTGGAAAAGGGCGTTTTGCCTGGAGGCAGGCCGTGTAGTGCATGAAACTTCTTTCATCCATATTCACTGTTGAGTTTTTACGGAAATATCCTACAAGTGCTCGAGAATTGGCCTTCGTGAGCTTACGTGGTGGTTCTTTAAGATTCGCGCCGTGTTTAACCCACCGCGATGTTCATCATGTTCAAGTCACTTATCTGTTCAGTCATTGTCAGCTTGTCGTGTTTTATCTCTTCAGCTTCGGCCACGCTTCAACCGCCGCCGACCTTTGCTGCCAAGCACGCAGCGTCCGGGGTCGAAGATGTAATCGACCGCGCCCATCAACTGCTCGGCACACCTTACAAATGGGGCGGCACGTCTGTCGAACAAGGGTTCGATTGCAGCAGTTTCCTGGTCTATCTGTTCAAGACCGAAGCCAACATTCAGCTTCCGCGTACCACCGCTGCGATGCACCGTTCGACCGCCGCGACCATCAAGCGCAATGCGTTGAAGCCGGGCGACGCGGTATTTTTCAAAGGCAACGGACAGGGGCGGGTGAATCACGTCGGGCTGTATATCGGCGAAGGCAAATTCATCCATTCACCGCGTACCGGCAAGAATGTGCGTATCGATTCGTTGAGCAATACCTATTGGAGCAAGAACTACACCACGGCCAAGCGTTTTCATAAGGCCGGCTGAGGGGTTATTCGGTGCTGCCCAGGCCTTGCCAGTGCTTGAGGCCGATAAAGATAAAGCGCAATTGCTGGGTGATTTTCGCCTGGGGCGTGAGGTGGGCAGGCAAGGCCTGGGCGGGTGGGTCGATGATATCGGGCAGGGTGGCGAAGACACTTTTGACGATGAGGTCGGCCATCACGTGCAAGCCATCGGCATCCAGGTGCTGCAGCTTGGGCATCAGCGTGAGGTCGGCCGCCAGGTCGCGGGTGATGTCTTCGCGCAGGGCGCCGATGGCTTGGCGCACGGCCAGGCACCCGCCGTATTGTTCGCGGGCCAGGAACAGGAATTGGGAACGGTTGGCCGAGACCACATCGAGAAAGATCCGCACCGACGCATCGATGATCCCGCCCATGACGAATTCGTTGTGGCGCACCAGGCGAATCGTGGCGCGGAATGTCTGGCCGACTTCACTGACCAATACCAGCCCAAGCTGGTCCATGTCGGCAAAATGGCGATAGAACCCAGTGGGCACGATGCCCGCTGTCTTGGCCACTTCGCGCAGGCTCAGGCTGCCAAACCCACGGCCGCACTCCATCAGATGGCGGGCAGCGTCCATCAAGGCGAGGCGAGTCTGTTGCTTCTGTTCGGCGCGGGGCAGCATGAGCGGATGGGCTTTGTCGGCGAGTACAGCGACGCACTCTAGCAAAACCGCTTTGCCGGCGTCGAACTTGGCGGGGGCGAGACGTGACGCGGTCTATATAAAAGCGAAAGCCCGATCGACAGATCGGGCTTTTTTCTGGGCCGCCACAGGCTTAGCTCTGTGCTTGATGCAGGTCTTGCAGACGGTCGGCACCGCCTTCAGCAATACCTTGGGTATAGGTGCGATCATTGGCTTGTTCAGCGCCGCCTTCTACCAGACCTTTTTCTTGCAGGCGGTCGTTACCACCTTCAGTCAGGCCTTCGGTGTAGGCGCGTTTGTTGGCCTGTTCCGAACCGTTTTCAGCGACGGCGCCTTTGGCGTAGTCACGGTTTTCATCTTCTTGCGAACCGCTGCGAGCCACGGTCTGGCTGGTTTGAATGGCTTGGGCTTTGTTCTGCGGGGTGGCCTGTTCGGCGGCCGGCAGAGCAAAGGCACTGGAAGCCAGGACGGATAACAGGACGGTAGCGAGTAATTGGCGTTTCATGAAGGTTGCTCCTTGGGAGGGCGATAAAGTGGGTACGGGGCTAATGCTACTCTCGATAAGTCGATATAAAAGTTCATAAACACAATGGTAATAATCAACAGAATTGATTGTTCCCGCCGGAGGCTCTAGAACGAGCCTCTCAAGCACGCGGTTTTGCACCGAGGTGGGTATTTTCGACACGAACCTGGGTAACAATGGTGCGCTGTCGATGATCGAATCTGTCTGCTTGATCAGTAAAATCGTTTTTTTCGGCTAAATCGGCCGTTGCGTTAAACCCGCGGGCACTTCGCCAGTCGTAGTTCTATAAGCTGTGTCAAAGGCTGTAGCCCAGCCGGTCGTATTCAGGAGTTTTGTGCAATGACGCGCACGCGAAAAATCGTCGCCTGGAGCTGCGCCAGCTTCGTTCTGTTAATTGCCATTGCGGTATTGGTCCTGGTGTTCTTCGACTGGAACCGCATCAAGCCAACCCTCAACGCCAAGGTTTCCGAAGAGTTGCACCGCCCGTTCGCCATCAACGGCAACCTTGCGGTGGTGTGGCAGCGCGAGCCCGACGAAGGCGGCTGGCGGGCCTGGGTGCCATGGCCCCATGTGATCGCCGAAGACCTGAGCCTGGGTAACCCCGACTGGTCCAAACAACCGCAGATGGTCACGCTCAAGAAAGTCGAGTTGCGTATTTCGCCCCTGGCGTTACTGGCACAGCGCGTGGCGATCCCGCGCATCGACCTCACCGAGCCGAGCGCCGACTTGCAGCGTCTGGCTGACGGCCGGGCCAACTGGACCTTCAAGTTCGATCCCAAGGACCCCGACGCCGAGCCCTCCAGCTGGGTGGTGGATATTGGCGCCATCGGCTTCGACAAAGGCCACGTCACGCTCGACGACCAAACCCTCAAGACCCGGCTTGATGTGATCATCGACCCGCTGGGCAAACCGATTCCCTTCGGTGAAATCGTCGGTGACGCCGATGCCAAAAAGGCCCTGGAGAAAGGTTCGGCGCCGCAGGACTATGCGTTCGGCCTCAAGGTCAAAGGCCAGTACCATGGCCAGGCGCTCGCCGGCACCGGCAAGATCGGCGGGCTGCTCGCCTTGCAGGACGCGGCCAAGCCGTTCCCGTTGCAGGCCCAGGTCAAGATCGCCGACACCAGCATCGCCCTGGCCGGCACCCTGACCGACCCGCTGAACCTCGGCGCCCTGGACCTGCGCCTGAAACTCGCCGGCGCCAGCCTGGGCAACCTCTACCCGCTGACCGGCGTCACCCTGCCGGACTCACCGGCCTATTCCACCGATGGCCACCTGATCGCCAACCTGCATGAAGCCAGCGGCGCGTCATTTCGCTACGAAAAATTCAACGGCAAGATCGGCAACAGCGATATTCACGGCGACCTGGCCTACGTTGCCAGCCAGCCGCGGCCCAAGCTCAGCGGCGCCCTGGTGTCCAACCAGTTGCTGATGGATGACCTGGCGCCCTTGATCGGCGCCGACTCCAATGCCGAGCAGAAAGCCCGTGGCGCAGACAGCAAGCAACCGGCAACCAAAGTGCTGCCGGTTGAAGAGTTTCGCACCGAGCGCTGGCGCCAGATGGATGCCGACGTGGAATTCACCGGCAAACGCATTGTGCACAGCGCCGAACTGCCTTTCACCGACCTGTATACGCACCTGGTGCTCAACGATGGTGAGCTGAGCCTTGAGCCCCTGCGCTTCGGCGTGGCCGGGGGCAAGCTCGATGCGCAGATCCGCTTGAATGGGCGCACCACGCCGATGGAAGGCCGCGCGAAGCTGACGGCGCGTAACTTCAAGCTCAAACAGCTGTTTCCCAGCTTTGAACCGATGAAAACCAGCTTTGGCGAACTCAACGGCGACGCCGATATTTCCGGGCGCGGCAACTCCGTGGCCGCGCTGTTGGGCACGTCCAATGGTGACCTGAAGATGCTGATCAACGACGGCGCCATCAGCCGTGGCCTGATGGAAATCGCCGGCCTCAACGTGGGCAACTACGTGGTGGGGCGCCTGTTTGGCGACAAGGAAGTGAAGATCAACTGCGCCGCGGCGGACTTCGGCATCAAGACCGGCCTGGCGACAACGCGGTTGTTTGTGTTCGATACCGAGAACGCGATCATCTATGTCGATGGCACGGTGAATATGGCGACCGAGCAGTTGGACCTGAGCATTACGCCGGAGTCCAAGGGCTTTCGTCTGTTCTCCCTGCGCTCGCCGTTGTATGTGAACGGGCCGTTCATCAAGCCCAATGCCGGAGTGAAAGCCGTTCCCCTGGCGCTGCGTGGCGCGGGCATGGTTGCACTGGGCGTGATCGCCGGCCCGGCCGCCGGGCTGCTCGCACTGGTTGCCCCAAGTGGCGGCGAGCCCAATGAATGCGCACCGTTGCTGCAACAGATGAAAGAAGGCAAGGCGCCGAAAACCGTGAAAGGCTAGATTCCACTAGGAATGAACGTTTCCTGTGAGGCGCAGGCCGGGCCGATTTGCAGGCTTGGGTTGCCCTCATACGGGGCGCCGTCCGGCTTGATCATGTAGAACACCTCATGCAGGTACTGCTTGCCGTCCAATGTGAAGCAACGGAAAGCAGTATTGCCGGGGAACGCCGCTTTAAGCCGGTCGAACATCACGCTGTGGCCTATCCAGGCGTTAAACATAGGTTCGTCGTAGCTCACGACTTTTCGCAGGTTGGCAAAATCCGCGAAGTAGTCCTCCTCGGTCTTGCCTGCGCAGGTTCCATGTTTGTTCCACACGTCGTTGAGCATCCCTTGCGCAGCGACAGTGATCAGCGGAGCGATTCTCGGATCCGCGGCCACAGCGTTAAGTGTGTCCTGGCTGATAGCGCATTGCGTGGTGGATTTGCAGCTCGGCGCGGTGTTGCACGAGACTGGATGACGGTTGGTTTTGTCGCCCACACTGTCGTTGTAGGGCCAGATGCCATGGGTGAGAAACTTTTGCGGCGGTTTGTCGCAGCCTGCCGTCGCTGGCCGCAACTTGCAGAAGCCTGGCTGCCACGTCACCGCATAGACCAAATATTGGTAGCCATCCTTGGTCGGGGTGAATTCTTCGTTTGCATCCAGGGCCTGCGCGCCATGGCTGATCAGCAGCGTTGCCATCGCCGTTGCAATGAAGTGGGTCTTTTTCATGAGCGTTTACTCCCTTTGCATTCGGCTGACGGCATCGTCAGCGAGCGTTGGAAGTATTAATTAGCCCTGGTGCGCTGGAAAATCTACTGTCAAAGCTGACAGGTAGACGGCGGTATAACCGCAAGTGAAAGGGCAAAATAAAACCCCAGGTGCAAGCGGTCAGCTCCCACCTGAGGGTTTGAAAAGCGGCCTGTCAGAGGTCTTGCAGAATATCCGCCATGTCGTCGGCGTGTTCTTCTTCCTGGGCCAGGATGTCTTCGAAGATGCGACGGGTAGTCGGGTCTTTATCGCCAATGTACTGAATGATCTCGCGATAGCTGTCCACCGCGATCCGCTCGGCCACCAGGTCTTCGTAGACCATCTCTTTAAGCGAGTTGCCCGCCACGTATTGTGCGTGGGAGTTCTTCGACAGCAGGTCTGGGTTGAACTCCGGCTCGCCGCCCAGTTGCACGATGCGTTCGGCGAGTTTGTCGGCGTGTTCGGCTTCCTGAGTGGCGTGTTCCAGGAATTCAGATGCGGCGACGCTGGCTTTCAGGCCGCTGGCCATGAAGTAGTGCCGCTTGTAGCGCAACACGCAGACCAGCTCGGTGGCCAGCGACTCGTTGAGCAAGCGGATGATTTCCTGGCGGTCGGCGTCATAGCCTTCGGTTACGGCACCGTTTTCGACGTTCTGGCGGGCGCGGCTGCGCAGGGTCGCAACGTCAGTCAAATGTGCTTCAGTCATCTCAATCTCCTGGGGCTAATCCGGTTTTACGCCACGCTCTGCCGGCATGGTCGCTACAGGTTGTGAGTCGCGCGAGGGGCGAAAAGTTTTATCGGATTTAACAGGATGTGTCGTGATGACGTCTGACCGGCGTGGTCCAGCGCTCCGACAAGATCACCCCGCCCAGGGTCAGCAAGCCACCCGCCAGGTGGTAAAGCGCCAGTTCCTCCTTGAGCACCACCGCCGCAATCAAGGCGGTGATCAACGGCAGCAGGTTGAAAAACAACGTGGTGCGGCTCGGCCCCAAGGTTTTCACCGAATGCATCCACGCCAGCGGTGCCAGCATCGAAGCCAGCAGGCACGCATACAACACCAGTGGAATATTCGCCCAGCCCAAGCCGGCCTTGGCCGAGAACAGGAACAGCGGCAACAGCACCACCACCGCCACCAGCACCTGCAAATACAGCAGCACCAGCGGCGGCAGGCGCAGCTGCCATTTCTTCAGCAGCGTGCTGTAGACCGCATAGGCCAGCGTTGCGACCAGCATCATGCCGTCGCCCAGGTTGACGCCATGTTGCAGCAGCGCGCCCAGGCTACCGGACGACACCACCACGACCACGCCGGCAAATGACAGCAGCGCGCCGGTGAGCGCGCCATAGGTCAGGCGTTGGCCGAGGCTGATGATGGCGGCGGTCAGGCTCATCAACGGCATCAGCGAAAGGATGATGCCCATATTGGTGGCACTGGTCAGCGTGGCCGCGTAATAGGCCAGGCTTTGGTACACGGCCATGCCCAGCACGCCGAGGATGAAGATTCTGCCCAGGTTAGGACGGATCAGCGGCCAGTTGGCAATCACTGGCTTGAGCATGAACGGGGTAAACAGCAGCGCCGCCAGCAGCCAGCGGTAAAAGCCGATTTCAGCCGGGAAAATCGAACCCACCGCCAGTTTGTTGACCACGGTGTTGCCGGCCCAGATAAAAATGGCCAGCAGGGGATACGCGTATTGCATCGAAAGCAACCCAGTGTGTTGGTGAGGCAGGATTATCCCCTGTCTGGGTCGAAGCTAATACTGCGATCCAGACAACCCGCCCCTTGAATCCAGAAATATGTCCAGCCACACCGCACGCCTGTCCTGTTTCATCCGCCTGCCGGGCCCAGCGCCTGCGCTACCGTGAAGTTGTAACTGGTTTTGACTACACTGCGTTGTAGGCTGTGCCCTCCGGCACGGTAACAGGGAGAAAACTCCATGAAGATGCTGCGTATTCCGTTGTTGATGATGGGCCTGCTGCTGTGTTCCCAGGGTTTTGCCGCCACCGCCCAACAAAACAAAATGACCACCTGCAATGCCGAAGCCGCCACCAAGACCCTCAAGGGCGATGACCGCAAGGCTTTCATGAAGACCTGCCTGTCGGCGCCCGCGGCCAATGACGCCAAGGCCCTGACCCCGCAGCAACAGAAGATGAAGGATTGCAACGCGTCGGCGAAAACCAAGGCGCTGGCGGGTGATGCGCGTAAAGCATTCATGAGCACTTGCCTCAAAGGCAATTGACGGCGCAAATCTCCTGGGGGAGCGGGCTTGCTCGCAAAGGCGGTGTGCCAGTCGGTACATCTGAGACGGGCTCATCGCCTTCGCGAGCAAGCCCGCTCCCACACTGACGGTGTTCACAACCTTCACACCCCCTCGCTTGATTCCCGCAAGGCTGGCAGACTGCCCGTCCTTTAACGCCGTTCGTTTTGAGGCTGTATGCCAACGTTTTCTCAGCGTCATGTGTTGTTGCTGGCCAGCTACATCATCATTTTCGGCGGGTTGCTGCTGGTGCTGCCGCTGAAATTGCTGCCCAGCCTGCTGGCCGGCCTGTTGGTCTATGAACTGGTCAACATGCTCACCCCCCAACTGCAACGGCTGATCGAAGGGCGGCGTGCGCGCTGGCTGGCGGTGGCCTTGCTCGGTACCTTGATCGTCAGCGTGCTCGCGCTGATCTTCGCCGGCGCCATCAGCTTTCTGCTCCACGAAGCGGAAAACCCCGGCGCTTCGCTCGATAAATTCATGGGGGTGGTCGACCGCGCGCGCGGCCAGCTGCCGCCGTTTCTCGACGCCTACCTGCCCGCCAGCGCCGCCGAGTTTCGCGTGGCCATCGGCGAATGGCTGAGCAAGCACCTGAGTGAACTGCAATTGGTCGGCAAAGACGCCGCCCATATGTTCGTCACCTTGCTGATCGGCATGGTGCTCGGGGCGATCATCGCGCTGCAGCGCGTGCCCGACCTGACCAAGCGCAAACCCCTGGCCGCCGCGTTGTTCGACCGCCTGCACCTGCTGGTCCAGGCGTTTCGCAATATCGTCTTTGCGCAAATCAAAATCGCCGCGCTCAACACCGCCTTCACCGCCGTGTTCCTCGCCGTGGTGCTGCCGCTGTGCGGCATCCACCTGCCATTGACCAAAACCCTGATCGTGCTGACTTTCCTGCTCGGCCTGCTGCCGGTGATCGGCAACCTGATGTCCAACACCCTGATCACCATCGTCGCGTTGTCGCTGTCGATCTGGGTGGCAGTGGCGGCGTTGGGGTATTTGATTGTGATCCACAAGGTCGAGTACTTCCTCAACGCACGGATCGTGGGCGGGCAAATCAGTGCCAAGTCGTGGGAGTTGCTGCTCGCGATGCTGGTGTTTGAAGCCGCGTTTGGCTTGCCGGGAGTGGTGGCGGGGCCGATTTATTACGCGTATTTGAAGAGTGAGTTGAAGCTGGGAGGGATGGTTTAAGCCTTGTGTTGCAGGGGCTGACGCCATCGCGGGCAAGCCCCAATGCCAGTCAGTTAAGCGCTAAAGCAGAAAAACCTGCGACCTGTGGCGAGGGAGCTTGCTCCCGTTGGGGCGCGAA
>NZ_JASLAW010000010.1 GCF_030147005.1 Pseudomonas sp. | reverse complement strand
TCTTCCAGGGATTTGATCGAGCCGTCGGTGCGTTTCTTGCCGGTGTCGAGTTCATTGAAGGTGTTGATCACCGCATAGGTGTCCTTCCAGTCCCAGCCGCGTTTTTTCGCTTCGGCGGCCATGGCGGCGCCCTGCTTCTGGCCCACTTCGAAAGCGGCCATGCCCAGGTACGGCACGTCTTCCATGAACTTGCCCTTGGCATCGACGAAGCGGTCGTCCACGGCGATCACTTTGAGGCCGTTGGCCTTGGCCTTGGCGACAATCGCAGGGCCGAGCGACACGTCCGGCGGGCAGATGACAAAGCCCTTGGCGCCGTTGGCGGCCAGGCTGTCGATGGCCGAGAGGGTCTTCTCACCGTCCGGCACGGCGATCTTGATCACGGTAAAACCGTGCTCCTTGCCGGCTTTTTCGGCGAACGCCCATTCGGTCTGGAACCACGGCTCTTCGGCCTGTTTGACCAGAAAGCCGATTTTCACTTCTTCAGCGGCCAGCAGCAGGCCGCTCAAGCTCATGGCCGAGACCGCCACAGCGGCGCAGCACAGGGAACGCAAACCACGACGACGATTCATACGGGTGACTCCTTGTTGTTGTTTTTGAGTTGCACTGTAGAAGCACACTTGTTGTGGCGAGGGCGCTTGCTCCCGCTGGACTGCACAGCAATCCCCAGCTTTTTGGGGGCGCTTCGCACCCCAGCGGGGAGCAAGCTCCCTCGCCACAAGACACCTGTTCCTACAAAAGTTATCTTCCTATAAAAGTTATCCGGCAAAGCGAGTGCAAGGTTTTCCAGGGACATCCACTTCGATGGCCAGCACCGCACCGTCCAACGGGTGATTCAAGGGGCTGGCGGCGCTGGTGATATACAGGGTGGTCAGATCAGGCCCACCGAACACGCAACTGGTGGGGCGGCTGACGGGCAGTTCGACGATACGGTCCACCTGCCCTTCAGGCGTCAGGCGCAGCAAACAACCGCCGTCCCAACGGGCGTTCCAGATGTAGCCCTCGCTGTCCATGGCCGAGCCGTCCGGCCCGCCGCGTTCATGGGGTGCGAACCAGACCTGGGCGGGGTCGAGCTGGCCATCGGGTTGGATCGAATGCTGATAGAGCGTGCCGTCCATGCTGTCGCCAAAGTGCACCTGGCTACTCTCCTCGTTCCACAGCAACGTGTTGGGAATACCCAGCCCGCTCAGCAGCGGCGTGACCGTCCCATCGGCGTCGATACGAAACAACCCGCCGGAGCGTCGCGTGATGGGCAGGTCTTCGCCGTGCGCGCCGATGTTGTTCTGCATGGTGCCCAGCCACAGTCGGCCCTGGGCATCGCAGCGCGCTTCGTTGCCACGGTTGCCCGGATGCGGGTCGGCCACGCACAGCAGGGTCAAGGCTTCGGTGGTCAAGTCCAGCCGGTGCACGCCGCTGCTCAGGGTCACCAGCGCATCCCCGCTTTCACAGGGGATGAACGCCGAGACGTGCTCGGGTAACTGCCAGACTCGCAACTGCCCGCCCATCAGGCGCAGGGCCTGCCGGGCGGCGATATCCACCCAATAAAGGGCCTGGGTCGGAACATCCCAGAACGGCCCTTCGCCCAACCGGGCGCGGTGTGGGGTGACTGCACTCAACGACATGAAGCCTCCTGCGGGTGACTTACAACGATTCGCGAGACGGTGTGCCATCCACCAGCCGCTGGATGCGCAGCGGATTGGCGTTTTTCAGCGCGTCGGGCAGCAGGCTGTCAGGGTAGTTCTGGAAGCACACCGGGCGCAGGAAACGATCGATGGCCAAGGTGCCGACCGAGGTGCCACGGGCATCGGAGGTTGCCGGGTATGGCCCGCCGTGAACCATCGAATCGCAGACTTCCACACCGGTGGGGTAACCGTTGAGCAGGATGCGCCCGACTTTCTGCTCCAGCAGCGGCGTCAGTTCGGCAAACTGTTGCAGGTCGGCCGGTTCGCCAATGATCGTAGCGGTCAACTGCCCGTGCAGGCCGTGCAAGGCGGCGCTGAGTTGGGCCTGGTCGGCGACTTCGACAAACACCGTGGTCGGGCCGAACACTTCTTCCTGCAGCACTTCATCGCCATCGATCAGCAGGCTTGCATCAGCCTTGAACAACTGCGGCTGGGCCTGCTTGCCCGATTGTGCGTTGCCCGCCAGGTGCTCGATACCAGGATGCGCCAGGAGTTTTTCCAGGCCCTTGCCATAGCTGCCCAAGGTACCGGCGTTGAGCATGGTTTGCGCCGGTTGCTCGCCGATCAGTTGCGCAACCTGTTGGGTGAACGCAGTGAACGCCGGCGAAGCGATGCCGACCACCAGGCCGGGGTTGGTGCAGAACTGGCCGCAGCCTTGCACCACCGAGGCGGTCAGGTCGCGGGCGACGCTTTCGGCGCGGGCTTGCAGCGCCTGCGGCAGCACGATGACCGGGTTGATGCTCGACATCTCGGCAAACACCGGGATCGGCTGCGGGCGAGCCGCTGCCATGTCACACAGGGCACGGCCGCCCTTGAGCGAGCCGGTAAAGCCCACGGCCTGGATCGCCGGGTGCTTGACCAGCGCTTCGCCAACGCCGCCGCCGAAGATCATGTTGAACACACCCGCCGGCATCTCGGTGGCTTCGGCGGCGCGGATGATCGCATCGGCCACCTGCTCCGCCGTCGCCATATGCCCGCTGTGGGCCTTGAACACCACCGGGCAACCGGCTGCCAGCGCAGCGGCGGTATCGCCGCCGGCCGTGGAGAACGCGAGGGGGAAGTTACTGGCGCCAAACACCGCGACCGGGCCCAGGCCGATGCGGTATTGGCGCAGGTCCGGGCGCGGCAATGGCTGGCGGTCCGGCAGGGCTTTGTCGATACGCGCGCCGTAGAAATCACCGCGACGCAGCACTGTGGCGAACAGGCGCATCTGGCCGCTGGTACGCCCGCGTTCACCTTTGATACGGGCGGCCGGCAATGCCGTTTCGCGGCAGACCAGCTCAACGAAATCATCGCCCAATGCGTCCAGCTCGTCGGCGATCGCATCGAGAAATTGCGCACGGCGCGAAGCGCTCAAGGCGCGGTAAGCCGGGTAAGCGGCAGCGGCGGCCTTGGCGGCGGCATCGACTTCCTGCGGTGTCGCCTGGAAGAACGCCTGGGGCAAGGCTTCGCCCGTGGTGGCGTCGATGCTCTGCAGTTGGGTGGTGCCGGTGGCGCTGCGCTGGCCGCCGATGTAGTTGTGGCCGAGGAACTGGGTCATGTAGGTCTCCTTAAAGGGTGGTGACTTGGCCGGGCTCGAATACCGCGTCGACCGTGCCGACGCCATTGATCAACGGCGCGCCGAACTCGGCCTGGCTGATCTCGAACACATCGCCCGCCTGGGTACGTATACCGTCGGCAAATGACAAGGTGGCGGTGCCGAAGAAGTGGATATGCACATCGCCCGGCTTGAGGAACTGGCTGTATTTGAAGTGGTGGTATTCGAGGTTTTCAAGGCTGTGGCACATGTTGGCCTCGCCGCTGAGAAATTCATTCTGCCAGATCACTTCGCCGTTGCGCAGGATGCGGCTGGTGCCGGCCAGGTGCTGGGGCAACTCGCCCACGCGCAACTCCGGCCCGTAGCTGCAACTGCGCAGTTTGGAGTGGGCCAGGTACAGGTAATTCTTGCGTTCCATCACATGGTCGGAGAATTCGTTGCCCACCGCAAAGCCCAGTCGATAGGGTTTGCGGTCATGGCCGATGACGTACAGGCCGCCGATTTCAGGTTCTTCGCCGGCATCTTCGGCAAACGGCGGAACCGGAAAAGCCTGGCCAGGACGCACGACAATGCTGCCGTCGCCCTTGTAGAACCACTCAGGCTGCACACCGGCCTGGCCGGCCGCCGGTTTGCCGCCTTCCACGCCCCATTTGAAAATGCGCATGGTGTCGGTCATCGCGCTGTCGTCACCGGCCTGCTGGTGCATTTTGTCGCGGGCCGACGCGCTGCCCAGGTGGGTCAGGCCGGTGCCGCTGATCAGCATATGGGCCGGGTCCGGGTGGTCCAGCGGCGGCAGGATTTTCAGCGCGGCCAGCAGCGCGGCGTAGTCATGGCTGTCGCCCAGGCCGAGGCTGTGCACCTGCTGCTTCAGCTGGGTGCCCGCTTCGATGGCGGCCAACGCCAACTCACGTACGCTGCGGGCGCCGTTGACTTCGCGCACCGTGGCGCCTTCGACCACGCCGACGCGGCGCTCACCCTTGCTCAACTCGAACTGAACTAAACGCATGCAGGTTCTCCAGATTTAAGTACGTGTAGCGCCACGGGCGCTGGCGGCGAATTGGTCGGCGGGCAGCACATGCTTGCGCTCCAGCACGCGGTAGACCACTACGGTCAGCACCAGCCCGAACACCATCACGCCGGATAAAAAGTACAAGCCCGAGGCCAGGTTGCCGGTGTACTCCTTCAGCGCACCGATCACGAACGGGCCGATGTAGCCGCCAAGGTTGCCCACCGAGTTGATCAACGCAATACCGGCCGCCGCACTGGCACCGGCAAAGAACCGCCCCGGCAAGGTCCAGAACACCGCCGTGCAGGAAAACATCGCGAACGCCGCCAGGCACAGCGCCGCCATTTGCAACACCGGCGCGCTCAGCCAGGCGCTGGAGAACAGGCCGATGGCGCCCAGTACGTACAGCACGGCGAGGTGGCCATAACGGTCATTCAAGCGGTCGGAACTGCGCGGGATGATCAGCAGGCCGATGATGCCGAAGATATAGGGCACGGCGGAGATGAAGCCGGTGGTCAGGTCGCTGCCGCCGAACTGTTTGATCAGGGTCGGCAGCCACAGGCCCAGGCCGTAGATGCTCAAGGTCACCGGCAGATAGAACAGCGCCAGCAGCAGCACGCGCTTGTCCTTGAGCGCATGCAGCGGGTTGCCGTGGCGGGTCTGGCCGTAGGCTTGCAGGTCTTTGTTCAACTCGCCGGTGAGCCAGGCCTTTTCTTCCTCGCTCATCCAATTGACTTGCTTGGGGCCGTCCGGCAGATAGCGCAGCACCGGCCAGGTGAGCAGGATCGCCGGGGTGCCGATCACGATAAACAGCCACTGCCAGCCGTGCAGGCCAAGCGTGCCGTCCATGCCGAGCAGGCCGCCGGACACGGGGCCGGTGATCATCATCGCGATCGGTTGCGAGAGGATAAACAGCCCGAGAATCTTGCCGCGATGGCGCACCGGAAACCACTGGGTGATGTAGTACAGAACGCCCGGGAAGAACCCCGCCTCGGCCGCGCCGAGCAGAAAGCGCATCACGTAGAAGCTGTGCGGCCCTTGTACAAAGGCCATGCCGATGGTGATGGTGCCCCAGGTGATCATGATGCGGGCGAACCAGCGCCGCGCGCCGAAGCGGTCGAGCATCAGGTTGCTGGGAATCTCGAACAGGAAGTAGCCAATGAAGAACAGCCCTGCGCCCAGGCCATAGGCCGCATCGCCGATGCCGACGTCGGCGCCCATGTGCAGCTTGGCGAAGCCCACGGCGGAGCGGTCCACGTAGGCAATCAGGTACAGCAGGATCAGGAAGGGAATCAGTTTCAGCGTGATGCGCCGAATAAGCCGCAATTCCTGGCTCATGGGTCGATCTCCGATTGTTGTTTTTATAGAAGCTCGGGGGACGCCTCTCGCGAAAATCCGCCAGGGTCATACCTCAGTTGAGAAAGACTATATAGTAGGACTATTTACAAAACAACACTTCCAAAGCTTCGATTTTGAGCTTATGTTTAAGCACGCATAGAACATATAGTCATACAATAAGAGAATCGATCATGTCTGATAAAAAGCCCGGCCTACGCTCCGCCCAGTGGTTCGGTACTGCCGACAAGAACGGCTTTATGTACCGCAGCTGGATGAAGAACCAGGGCATTGCCGACCATCAGTTCCATGGCAAGCCGATCATCGGCATCTGCAACACCTGGTCGGAGCTGACTCCGTGCAACGCGCATTTCCGCCAGATCGCCGAGCACGTCAAACGCGGCGTGATCGAAGCCGGTGGCTTCCCGGTGGAATTCCCGGTGTTCTCCAATGGCGAATCCAACCTGCGCCCCACCGCCATGCTTACCCGCAACCTGGCGAGCATGGACGTGGAAGAAGCCATTCGCGGCAACCCGATCGATGGCGTGGTGCTGCTGACCGGCTGCGACAAAACCACCCCGGCGCTGCTGATGGGCGCCGCCAGTTGTGACGTGCCGGCCATCGTCGTCACCGGAGGGCCGATGCTCAACGGCAAGCACAAAGGCCAGGACATCGGCTCGGGCACGGTGGTGTGGCAGCTCAGCGAGCAGGTCAAGGCCGGCACCATTACCCTGGATGACTTCCTTGCGGCCGAAGGCGGCATGTCGCGCTCGGCGGGTACCTGCAACACCATGGGCACCGCGTCGACCATGGCCTGTATGGCCGAGGCGCTGGGCACGTCCCTGCCCCACAACGCGGCGATTCCGGCGGTGGATGCGCGACGTTACGTACTGGCGCATATGTCAGGCATGCGTGCGGTGGAAATGGTGCGCGAAGACTTGAAACTGTCAAAGATCCTCACCAAGGAAGCCTTCGAAAACGCGATCCGGGTGAACGCGGCCATCGGCGGTTCGACCAACGCAGTGATTCACTTGAAAGCCATCGCCGGGCGCATCGGCGTCGAGCTGGACCTGGATGACTGGACCCGCATCGGGCGTGGCATGCCGACCATCGTGGACCTGCAACCTTCGGGGCGCTTCCTGATGGAAGAGTTCTACTACGCCGGTGGCCTGCCCGCCGTATTGCGCCGCCTGGGCGAAGCCAACCTGATCCCGCATCCGAATGCCTTGACCGTCAATGGCAAGTCGTTGGGCGAGAACACCAAGGACTCACCGATCTACGGTCAGGACGAAGTGATCCGCACCCTCGACAACCCGATCCGCGCCGACGGCGGCATCTGTGTACTGCGCGGCAACCTGGCGCCACTGGGTGCGGTGCTCAAGCCGTCGGCCGCCAGCGCCGAGCTGATGCAACACCGTGGCCGCGCGGTGGTGTTCGAAAACTTCGACATGTACAAGGCACGCATCAACGATCCGGAACTGGACGTGGACGCCAACTCGATCCTGGTCATGAAAAACTGCGGGCCCAAGGGTTACCCAGGCATGGCCGAAGTCGGCAACATGGGCCTGCCGGCCAAATTGCTGGCCCAGGGCGTGACCGACATGGTGCGCATTTCCGATGCGCGCATGAGCGGCACCGCGTACGGCACGGTGGTGCTGCATGTGGCACCGGAGGCCGCTGCCGGCGGGCCGTTGGCCGCGGTGAAGGAAGGCGATTGGATCGAACTGGACTGCGCCAATGGCCGCCTGCACCTGGACATCCCCGATGCAGAGCTGGCGGCGCGCATGGCGGACCTGGCGCCCACCGAAAAACTCATCGTCGGCGGCTATCGTCAGCTGTACATCGACCATGTCCTGCAGGCCGATCAAGGCTGTGACTTTGACTTCCTGGTGGGTTGCCGTGGCGCCGAAGTCCCACGGCATTCCCACTAATTGGGATGCTATGATGCGGCGAACTTAAGCCAGAGCCTGCCCGTCGTTATGGATCACCAGCCGCCCAAGCCGCGCAAGAGCATGCATGCCCAGATCGTTCAGGAGTTGGGCATGCACATCGTTTCCGGTCGCTTCAAGCCGGAAGAAAGACTGCCCATGGAAGCCACGCTGTGCGAGGAATACAAGGTCAGCCGTTCGGTGTTGCGCGAGGCGACGCGAGTGCTCAGCGCCAAGGGCCTGGTGTATTCCAAGCCCCGGGTGGGCGCCGTGGTGCGGCCACGTTTGAAATGGCACCTGCTCGACCCGGACGTACTGTCCTGGTTGATGCAGTCCACGCCCCACAGCGAATTCTTCAATACCCTGGCCGGGGTGCGGCGCATTCTCGAACCGGAAATCGCGGCCATGGCCGCGACCACCGCCACCGATGAAGACATCGCGACCATCGAAAAAGCTTACGAGGGCATGGAAACCGCCCAGACCCACGACGAGCTGCTTCAGGCCGACCTGGACTTTCACCGCGCAATTGCCGACGCCACCCGCAACGACCTGCTCGCATATATGTGCAATATGCTGTCGCTGCCGTTGCGCGAGTCGATCAACATCACCAACCGCCGCCCGGATATCCAGGGCCTGAGCCTGCCCCGGCACAAGGCGATTCTTACCGCGATCCAGAACCGCGACGCACTGGGTGCGCGGCATGCCTCGCTGGTGCAGCTGGATGACACGCGGGTGGCACTGGATACGGTGATGAATGTGCTGACGCCGTTGTAACCAGCACCGTAGCAGTTATTCCTGATTATTATTGTTGGCCCTGGGGCAGGTGTTATCGCCCTCTTTTTTCAGCGCCAATACCGCCTGGCGCTCGGACAACAAGTGGGTGATGGCCCCGCCGATCGCGGCGGAAATAAGCGCCAGGGCTTCTTTGGGCAGATTGATAGCCGACCACGTCAATCCGCAGATCAGCAGGATGACAAACAGGATATTGAAGCGCGACACGCCGAGTTTTATCGAGCGAACGATATCGGAGGTGTCCTGCATTTTTTCGAAGCGTTTAAGGTCTTCGAACTTGCGGACCGACTCCAGGGTTTCCAGATAATGAGTTTCGGCGCGCTTGAGCTTCTTGATCACGTCGGGCTCCAGCATGACTTCTTCTATCTCGATCCTGACCAGGCTGATATTGGCGCCTGGCCGACCCAGGATTTCGGAGCTTAACGAACTCTCCGCAAGCTCGGCCAATAGATAGGTGTACGAGGTCTCACTGATCTCCTTGGCGTATTTTTGCAAGGCCGAGGTGTAGCACTTGGTGGCGTATCGAGTGAAGAGCCGCTCGGCATCGTTGGTTTTTTTGATGAGTTCATCAGCTTCGCTTACTTGTCCCTGCTCCATTTTCAATATCCCTATTAAGCATGGCTTGGAAAAGCAAACATCTCTCGATCGAGCGTTCCCGTCTACTGTCAAACCTGACAGTAATGCTGATGCAAATTCAGGGGGGGCTTGCTGTAGGGAGGAGGCTTGCTGTGGCGAGGGAGCTTGTTGTAGCGGGGAGCTTGCCGTGGCGAGGGAGCTTGTTGTGGCGGGGAGCTTGCCGTGGCGAGGGAGCTTGTTGTAGCGGGGAGCTTGCCGTGGCGAGGGAGCTTGTTGTAGCGGGGAGCTTGCCGTGGCGAGGGAGCTTGCTCCCGCTCGACTGCGCAGCAGTCGCCGGCTTTTGGGGGCGCTTCGCACCCCAGCGGAAACAAGCTCCCTCACCACATTCAGGTCGGCATTTTTACCGTTACAGGCTGTAGGAAATACCTACCTGCACCGTGCGCGGTGCACCTGGGTAGGCGTAGATATTGCCGAAGGCGCCCTCCTCATACTCTCGGTTGAACAGGTTTTTCACGTCCAGATTGACGCGTACCTGTTCATTGATTTTGTAGTAACTGAGCAGGTCGACCACGGTGTAGGCGTCCATCGAGAATGCGGTGTTGGCGGTCTGGCCGGCGCGTTGGTCGACGTATTTGCCGCCGGCGCCAAGGCCCAACCCTTTCAGCGCGCCGTCCTGGAACTCGTAGACGTTGAGCAGGCTGAAGCTGTTGCGCGGGATGTTCATCAAGCGCGTGCCGGAGCGCAAGGTGGTGTCGCGGGTGACTTCGGCATCCACGTAGGCGTAGCCGCCGATCACGCGCCACTCTGGGGTGAGATTGCCCGCCACGTTCAGGTCGAACCCGCGGCTGCGCACCTGGCCGGTTGCGACGCTTAATGCGTTGTCGAGCGGGTCGATAGCCAGCACGTTTTTCTTTTCGATCTGGTAAATGGCTGCGTCGACGCTCAGTTGGCGATCAAGCGCTTCCCACTTGATCCCCATTTCATAAGACTTGCCTTTCTCCGGCGCGAAACCACCGCCCTCACGGCTGGCGCCGGTGTTGGGCTTGAACGAACGGGCGGCGTCGGCGTAGACCGCCACGGTGTCGGTCAGATCGTAGATCACGCCCAAACGCGGGGTCACGGCATTGTCGGCGGCCTGCCAGTTTTTCCCGACGCTCACGTAGGTTTCGTAATCATGCTCAAAGCGTTCGAAGCGGGCTCCTGCCAGCACTTTCAAGCGCTCGGTGAGGGCCACCTGATCCTGCACGAAGGCGGCGTAGGTCTTGAGGTTTTCTTTATCGTGGGTCGGCGTGCGGGTCAGTGCCGGACGAGTTTGGCCGTACACCGGGTCGAAGATGTCGATCGGGTAAGTGCCCGCAACGTCGCTTGAACGCTGGATGATCGACTGGTAGTCGTAATCCTCGTACTCCACGCCGGTGAGCAAGGTGTGATCGAACCCACCGGTGGAAAAATGCCCGGTCAGGTTGAGCTGGTAGTCCTTGTCGGTCCATTCCAGCTTGCGGTAGTTGAAGTTGCGTTGCAGCGTGCGGCCATCGGCATCCAGGCTGCGCGGCCCGTTCGCCTCGATGGCATCGCCTTTCAAGCTGCCGTCCAACCACTGGAAACCGCCGCCCAGGGTCCAGTTGTCGTTAAGCGCATGCTCGAAACGCAACTGCGCCATGTTGTTGTCGTTGTGCAGCTTGCCGGCATCCTTGTCGCCCCAGAAGGTATCGCGCGAAGGCGTGCCGCGCTGGTTGGGAAGGCGTGTCAGGCCACGGTCCAGCGGGTGGTTGTTGCGCATGAAATCGCCTTCGAAGATCACCTTGGTGTCATCGCTGGCCTGCCAGGTAATCACCGGCGCCACGCCGTAACGCTCGGTCTCGACGTGATCGCGGAACGTGTCGCCGCCCTCGCCCACCACGTTCAGGCGATAGGCCAGACGGCCTTCTTCGTCCAGCGGACCGGAAGCATCCAGGGTACCGCGCTTCATGCCTTGATCATTCACCTGGCTGCCCAGGGTCAGGCTGCGCTCGGCCAGCGGCTGCTTGGACACCACGTTGAAGGTGCCGCCGGGATCGCCGCGGCCGTAGAGCATGGTCGCGGGGCCGCGCAATACCTCAAGGCGCTCGATGGTGTTGGCATCCGGCATGTTCGGGTAACCGCGGTTGATCGGGAAACCGTTGCGGTAGAACTCACCGGTGGTAAAGCCACGCACGGTGAAGGTGGTCAGGCCCTGGCCGCCAAAGTTGTTGGCTCGGCCAACGCCGCCGGCATAGTCAAGAGCATCCTGCAGGCGCGTTGCGCCGATATCCTCGACCACATCCTTGGACACTACGCTGATGGACTGCGGGGTTTCATGAATCGAGGTGTCGGTGCGCGTCGCACTGGCTGAGCGTGTGGCGTGATAGCCCTGCACCGGCCCCTGGGCCGACTCCAACTCCGCGGTGGCGGTCACATTGGTCGCTTGCAACTCGATACTGGCTTTCTCGGCAGGAGCATCCTCTGCCCACGTAAAAGGGGAAACCGCCTGAAGCACGCAGAGGGAAATCAGGGTACGACGCATGGATGTTGAACCTAGTGAATGAGCCAGATGGGGCGGCAAACCTGCCAAGAATTCGCGGCGCATCATATATCAACGAATTCTCGTTTGATATCGGTTCTCATTTGTTATTTTTCGCGTGTCGGTTTTGTATCAAGCGTATGTCGCTCAAACGACACGCGTAAAAAAGCCACTCGAATGAGTGGCTCATGACATCGCCAGGCTGGCCTCAGCGATAGCGTTCCAGCCAATGCGCGTAAGGCGCCGGCAGGGTCCAGGAGGACTTCTCCACGCCCAATTCCTTGGCCGCAAAGTACGCCCAATGCGGATCGGCCAAGTGCGCACGGCCTACCGATACCAGGTCGAGGTGCCCGGCCTGCAGCGCGCCTTCAGCCAGTTGCGGCGTACCGAAGCCCCACGCCGACGTCACCGGAATGCCCGCCTCACGGCGCACACGCTCGGCAATCGGCCCCATGAATGCAGGGCCCCACGGGATGTTGGTGTCCGGGATGGTGAACCCGACGCTGACGCTCAGCAGGTCCAGGCCACCGGCCTTGAAACGGCGGGCCAGCTCGATGGACTCGGTGAGGGTCTGCTCATCACGGCCGTCGTATTCGATCACGCCGAAACGTGCGGTAAGCGGCAGGTTTTCCGGCCAGACTTCACGCACGGCGGCAAGGGTTTCCAGGAGGAAGCGGCTGCGGTTGTCGAAGCTGCCGCCGTAGGCGTCGGTACGCTGGTTGGAGTGTTCGGAGAAAAAGCTCTGGCCCAGGTAGCCATGGGCGAAGTGCAGTTCGATCCATTCAAAACCGGCATCACGGGCACGACGGGCGGCGTCGACGAAGTCCTGCTGGACGCGGGCGATATCCTCCAGGGTCATGGCACGCGGCACGTTGGGCAGGTTCGCGCCGAACGCAATCGCCGACGGGGCGATGGTTTCCCAGCTACGGGCATCGGAGGCAGGGATGTGGTCGTCGCCTTCCCAGGGACGGTTGGCGCTGGCTTTGCGGCCGGCGTGGGCAATCTGGATACCCGGTACCGAACCGGCAGCCTTGATGGCCTTGACCATCGGCACGAACGCCTCGGCATGGGCATCGCTCCAGATGCCCGCGCAGCCTGGGGTGATACGCCCCTCGGGCGCCACTGCCGTGGCCTCGACCACCAGCAGGCCGGCACCGCCACGGGCCATGCCGGCCAGGTGCACGTGGTGCCAGTCATTGACCATGCCGTCGTCGGCCATGTATTGGCACATCGGCGGAATGGCAATGCGATTGCGCAGGGTAACGTCTTTGAGCTTGAAGGGTTCAAACAGTGCGGACATCGTGGTCTCCAGGAGCAAGTGAGTGATTCGATAGTTCGATGGTAATCGAACTATGGTATTCAGCGATACCCCCCTGTTATGATCCGCCCCATGCGAGCCTTCAAACACCCTACCCTGCAAGAACTGACGCTCGAGCGCGTGCTCTACGCCCTCAGCGACCCCGTGCGCCTGGATATCGTGCGCTGCCTGGCCGGCGTGCCGGAAGCCAGCTGCGGCGAACTGGACGGCGGGCGACCCAAATCCAGCATGTCCCACCACTTCAGGGTATTACGCGATGCCGGCCTGGTGAACACTCGCAATGTCGGCACCACCCATATGAATTCCTTGCGCCGTGAAGAGCTCGAGGCCCGCTTCCCCGGTTTGCTGGCAAGCGTGCTGGCCCAGCGCTGAACGACGTACCTGCGCTTCAGGCCGTGACGGGTCGTAGCGGCGCGCCATCCAGATGCACGCAGTCCTTGCCATTACGCTTGGCGCCATACAGGTTTTTGTCGGCGATCTTGAGCACCGCCGACAATTCGTCACCTGACGAAAAACGCGCCATGCCGGCACTGCACGTATAGTTGTGGGGCGCCGCGACGCTGCAACGGATCGCTTGCAACAGCTCCAGGACAAACTCGCAGGCAAGCGCCGGGTCGTCTCCCTGCAACAACACGCCGAACTCCTCCCCGCCGATCCTTCCAAAGCTGTGGCTGCCTTTGGCGTTTTTCAGGCAGAGCGCCATGGCGCGCAGGATCTTGTCGCCAACGTCGTGGCCATACAGGTCATTCTTGGCCTTGAAACTGTCGATATCGAGCATGATGAAGTAGCCGCCCTGGCCGCTGTCGAGCAACTTTTCGAAACTTTGCATAAAGGCGCGCCGGTTGAGGATGGAGGTCAGGTAATCGGTCTCGGCCAGTGCGCGAAACTCACTTTCCACCAGCAACACCGAGCGCAGGTTTTTCAAGTAGGAATAACTCAGGATGAAACCGATCGACACCGACGAGGCGCAGAATATCAACAGAAAACTCTGGGTACCGGCATAGAGTTCGGCCTGCATGGGCGACCACAGGATGAGCCAGACCGACAGAGCGCCGACCAGATAATCCTGAACACTGATAAACAGGATCGCGCTGCCGACCACCAGCGTCACGGCCAGGGGCAAGCCATAGATACGCAATTGCGGATTCAACTGAATGACATAGGCAAACCCCAACGACAACAGCACGATGTAGGTCACCCCCAGCAATCGCCACAGCAGAAAGTTCGTCGTCAGCGAATGAAAACGACAAACAAGCAACAGACCAAGGGTGATGCTCAACATAGGCATGTCGAACAGCGTGGCCTGGATCCACCCGATACCTATCCAGGCAATAATGCCTATCCATTCGGCATGCGTGACCGCAGGCGACAGCAACCTGCGCATCCTGGGCCTTAACTTCAAGTGAGCAGGCATCCTTACGCTCCCATTTCAATAGCATGCAGGCCAACCGCAAATGAAAAGGCCATGAACCGCTTTACCAGGCTGACAAACGGCGGCAAAACTTCCAGCCGGGTCTTGGAGTGAGCTTTGAAATAGCCCTTTTCCACGCCCTCCTGAACCATTCGGATAACGTGGGTCTTGGACACCGAAAGTTGCTTGGCCAATGCCAGATAGGAAGATGACCTGAACGTCGCCCGATCATTTTCCGGCGCAAAGGCATCGTTATAAATGGCCAGCATCAACAGGTGCCCGGCGTCTCTTTTCACCAGCCAGTAACACTCGGGCAGCAATACATCTACCGTGAGGTCGGCGTCGAGAATGATGGCAAAGCCCCTGAAGTAGAGGGACAGGAAGCCACGGTCATCCAACTCGCGCAGGCGCTGGAAAATCGCTCTTTCGGGGTACAGCCGCGCTAACGACTCCGTAAGCGAAGTCAACATTAACCGCGCTTCACGGCAGGCTTCGTCCGAGGGCGCGTACACCCTGAAGCGACTGTCTTCGGGGTGCGGCGCCACCTCCATGAAGCCCAGCGCGCGTAATAACAGAAACATGGACTCCAGGCTGTTTTTCGAACAATACCTGCGCGTCACGCACAGGGTCTTAACTTCGGACAACAACGGTAACGGTGTGGCGAAGTACTCACTCAATAACGCAAACGACACCATCAAACGGCTGTATTTAAGTGCACTCTTATAGAAAAAAGGTCGCCTGGAATACGGCACGAGCAGCACGTGGTAATGCGCTCTCAAGCACGATTCAAAATCCTTATGACGTTCGAGCGCTTGCGCGGTATTACACATAGCCGACTTCAACGAACTGACATGCATGAAAGAGCCCTGATCATCCAACTTGATTCCTGATCTCAGCTACGAAATCCCTGCAGCCCGGCCCCAAAACAAATCACGTGGTAAACCCTGCGGTTAATGGCTTTTTGCCTCGAACGCAATGTACAGCGATTGCTGCGCAAGACATCATCAGTACCAAAGTTGTTCCAGATTTCTCCCCGGCCCGTGGCGTGGGCCATTCGGCGTTACTTCTTGTTAAATCCCCACGGCATCGGCCCGCCCATTCCCTAAAACATCCAACCGGCTCTCGTCTGGCGAACCTTCACCCGTCAACGGCGTCGTAACCTGGCACTGTTGCCAACCGCACGCCGCGAGGTTCTCGTTTGAAAGCTGCCGTTATCAAGAAATACCGCCTGATCATCAAGACCATGGGCTATGTAGGCTGGGCCCTGTTCTGGCTGTTGTTGTGGGATATCGCCGTCACGGTGGATTTCATGCTGTTCCTCAACACCAAGATCAACCTGCCGCTGATGCCACTGACATTGCTGGGTTCGGCGCTGGTGGTGCTGATCAGTTTTCGTAACAGCAGCGCCTACAACCGCTGGTGGGAAGCGCGCACCTTGTGGGGCGCGATGGTCAACAACTCGCGCAGCTTCGCGCGCCAGGTGCTGACCTTGCTGGACGACCCCGACAGCGAAGTGAACCCGGTCAAATCCACGCTCTTGCGCCGCCATGTGGCCTATGTGAATTGCCTGGCCGCGCACCTCAAGGGCGAGCCTTGCCCGGAAGAAGTGCGCGCGTTCATCCCCGACGACGAGTTCGCCCGCAATGGCGCCACCAATAACTTCGCCAACGATATTCTCACCGGATCAGCCGCCTTGCTGGCCCGGGAATACAAGAACGGCCATCTGGACAGCATCCGCCTGGCGCGGCTGGAGTCGACGCTGGTGGACTTGTCCAATGCTCAGGGCGGCATGGAGCGCATCGCCAATACGCCGCTCCCCTACCCTTACGTGTATTTCCCACGGTTGTTCATCTCGCTGTTTTGCCTGATCGTACCCGTGGGCCTGGTGGAATCCCTCGGCTGGTTCACCCCGCTGGCCTCAACGGTGGTGGGCTTCATGCTGTTGGCCATCGAACGTATCGGCACCGACCTGCAAAGCCCGTTTCGCTCCAGTGAACACCAGATTCAAATGGAGGCCATCTGCGAAACCATCGAGAAAAACCTGCAATCGATGCGCCGTGACGCACTGGCCGGTGACCGAATCGGCTGATTCCCCTCCTTCCCCGCACGTGCCGCCTCAAGTGCCGCCGCCCTCGGTCGATATATCGAGGGTACGCATGGCTTTATGTCGTCATAACAACGCATGCGACGCACAGCACGACCGTTTCTCCCCTTGCCAACTATAAATACCCGCGGGTGAAGTCATGAATATCAAGCAGAAGCTGACATGGGCGTTTGCGGCCATCGCGTGCGTCCCGGTCATCCTGGTCGCCATTATCGTGGTGCTGAATGTGCGAGAAGGCGCCCTTGCCAACTTCCTCGACAGCAGCGGCCGCGAGATCCGCCAGATCGACAATGGCATGAAGCAGTTTTTTGACGGCATCAGCCAGAACGTCGAGTTCGTGGCCAAGGACCCGCGCGTAGTCGCGGCCAAGCAGCTGAAGAACTACGCTTCCGCGGACGCAACACAAATCCCGCTCACACCGACCAACACCGAACTGCTGGCGATTTTCGACCAGTTCGCCAAAAGCCACCCCACCACCGCCTACCTGTCCCTGGGACTGAACGATGGCGGCTACGCCAGTTGGCCGGACGACGCCAAACTGACCAACTACGACCCACGCGTACGCCCCTGGTACAAGGCCGCCCTCGCGGCACCCGGCAAGACCGTGCGCACAGGCGCCTACTACTGGGCGCCGGACGATGTGGTGCTGATCGGCACCGTGCGTACCGTCACCGATGCCACAGGCAGCATCCTTGGCGCGGTCGGCCTGGACGTGTCGCTCAAGCAACTCACCGAACTGGTGCGCACCATCAAGCTGGGCGAGAGCGGCTACCTGATGCTGGTCGAGGCCGACGGCAACGTGCTGGTAGACCCCAGCGATGCCACGCATAACTTCAAGCCGCTGGCGGATCTGGGGCCGAACTACGCTGAACTGGCCAAGCACGGCGATGGGGTGATTGAGGTGAACATCAACGACGTGGCCTACATGGCCAACGTTGTCAGCTCCAAAGACCTGGGCTGGCGCTTTATCGGCCTGATCAAGCGTGACGAAGTGATGGCCGGCGCCACCCGCCTGACGTGGTTGATCGCCATTATCGCCGCCGCCTTGACCGTGGTGTTCGCACTGGTCGGCGCCAGTTTCGCCCGCGTGATCGTGCGCCCTATTCGCGGCGTGGCCGATGGCCTGCAGGAAATCGCTGAAGGTGAAGGCGACCTCACGCGCCAGCTCAAAGTGCAGGGCAAGGACGAAACCGCCGTGCTCGCCGGGTGGTTCAACCAGTTCCTGAGCATGATTGCCCAACTGGTGCGACGCATCGGCAACGCATCCTCGGACCTGCAAACCGCCGCCGCCGACACCAGCCAAGTGGCCAGTAACATGAACCAGGCTGCCGGCCGTCAACGCGAAGCCGTGGAACTGGTGAGCACTGCCTTCAACGAAATGGTGGCCACCGCCAATGAAGTGGCCCGCTCGTGCAGCGCCGCCGCATCGAGTGCCGATGAAGGCTATCGCGACGTACACAACGGCCAGCAGCACATCGGCGAAGCCACCGGCAGCGTGCTCAAGCTCAGCGAAGATTTGCAGAAGTCGACCCAGACCATGCAGTTGCTGGAGCAAGACAGCCAGAACATCAACACCATTCTGGACACCATCCGCTCGATTGCCGAACAGACCAACCTGCTGGCGCTCAACGCAGCGATTGAAGCCGCCCGCGCCGGCGACCAGGGCCGCGGTTTCGCGGTGGTCGCCGACGAGGTCCGCGCCCTGGCCCGACGCACCGCCGACTCGACCGGTGAGATCGACAGCCTGCTGGGCAATCTTGCCCGCCGCACCCAGGAAGTCACCCAGCAGATGCAAGGCAGCCTGCTGGTATCACACACCAGCGTAGAGCGCATCCAGCAGGCCCGCGACAGCTTCGACAAAATCCGCAATTCGGTGGACTCGATTCGCGACCAGAACACCCAGATAGCCACCGCCGCCGAAGAGCAGCACCAAGTGGCCGAAGAGATCAACCGGCACATTGCGCAGATCCATGCCGATGCGCAGTTGGTTGAAGAGTTTGCGCATTCGGCGCAGACCGGGTCGGGGCGTCTGACCGATATTTCCGGGCAGCTCAAAGGCCTGGTGGACCGCTTCAAGTTCTGACTTCCCCTCCCAAAGCAGGCGGTGAGCCCTTCACCGCCTGCTCGCTGCACTTCAAACCGGTGCAATGCCTGCACTCACCCGCTCATCAACTGAACAGTTCGACACCCAGCTGAAACGCCACCCACAACGCCAGCCCCGTGGCGAAGAGCAACGCGATGTTTTCGAACAGGTTGTTGCGGTACTCCTTGCTGAGCAGCGACTTCTGGTTGGACATGATCAGCAAGCCGAGGGAAATCACCGGCAGGCCAATGATGTTCAGCGCGCTGACGCCAATGGTCAGGGTGACGAAATCGGGCATGCCCGGCAGCGACCAGATCAGCGGGGTCACCAGGATGAACAGCATGAACCACTTGTGCATCGGGTC
Organism: Pseudomonas sp.; assembly: GCF_030147005.1. GTDB lineage: Bacteria > Pseudomonadota > Gammaproteobacteria > Pseudomonadales > Pseudomonadaceae > Aquipseudomonas. The sequence goes on along the minus strand of NZ_JASLAW010000010.1, from coordinate 6,582 downwards.
ATGGTGGAACTCTTTGCCGTAGCGTTCCCGGCGCCCGGGGCGCACGTGCTGGAAAGCATCGGTGATCAGCATCGGAAAGGCCGTGGTCTTGCCCGAGATGCTGGCAAACAGCGTTGCGAACACACCGATAAAGAAGATGTACCAGCCGATCGGGCCGAAGAAGATCTCCAGCGCTTTGCCCAGGTCGCCCAGGGTCTTCACTTCAATCCCGTTGGGGCGCAGGATCTCGGCGCCGACAATCCAGATCGCCAGGTTGATCACGATGCCGATGAACACGGCAAACAGCAGGTCGTTACGCTGGATGCGCTTGTGCTGCGGGCCGATCCAGCCCTTCTGGCGCATCACATAAGGGTGCACGAAGTTGGCGATCGAGCCCGCCACCGCGCCGATCACCGAGACCGCCACCAGCAAGGCGCCATGCACGCCCTCATCCGGCGGAATGCTGAAACCGATCGTACCTTTGACAATACCCGCCATATCCGGCCCGGACATCACCGCCAAGGCAATGAACGCCAGGGTCATGATTGCCAGCAGGCCTTTCATCACGCCTTCGATCATCGAATAGATATTGCGCCCGACCAGCAGCCACACCGCCAACACCACGGCCACCGAGCACAGCAGCGCGTAGTCGGTCTTGAACAACATGGCCAGGGCTTCACCGGCGCCCTTGATCATGTAGGCATTCATCAAATGCCCCATCAGCAGCGCGTACACCAGCAGAAACCACGCGAAAAACGGGTTCAACTGGGCATAACCCTGAAGGATCGTCATGCCCTGGTTATTGCACAGCTGGAACCGCGCAATGATGTTGACGATCAGGTACCTGAGCAGCAGCGAGACGGCGAGCACCCACATCATGGCGTAACCGTAGTTGGCGCCGGCGACAGAGGAGGTGATCAGATCGCCTGCGCCCAGCCAGGACAATACCGCGATAACGCCGGGGCCGAGCAGCTTGAGAAGTCGTACAACATGGCCGGGCGCACGCGCCGCAGCTTTGCCTTCGACGGAAGGAAAACCGGTCATAGGGGGAAGTCTCCGTTATTTTTTTTGTAAGAGCCTGGCTAGTCGAACACAGTTGATACGACGTCGTACAACCATGATATCGAGTTAAGTATTAAAAAATATTTCGCGCCGCCTGGGTGTGCTCAAGGCGTTGGGGAAACTGCTGGTCAGCAAGAATGTACTAACTGGTTACTTATCTTGCTAAAATCGCGCTCTTGCCCTCTCTCACTCGAGTCTTTTCGACATGAAACGAGCAACACGCGCCACTGGCGTCTCTAGATTCTTACTCCTGGGCCTGGGCGTGATCGTCGCCCTGCTCGGCCTTGCGCTCGCCGTCGGCGGCGCCAAGCTGGTCAGCCTGGGGGGTTCCTGGTACTTCCTGGTCGGTGGCGTGGTCATGGCCATCGCCGGGCTGCTGATTGCCCGGCGCAACCGCGCGGGCGCCTGGCTGTTCGCCGCGTTTCTGGTCGGCACGGCCGTATGGGCGGTGGCGGATGTAGGCCTGGTGTACTGGCCGCTGTTCTCGCGGCTGTTCATGTTCGCGGTGATCGGCATCGTGGTCGCGCTGGTGTATCCGTTGCTGGTCGGCAGGCCGGCGCGCGGTGCGTACGGCGTTGCCGCCGTACTGGCGCTGGGCGTGGCGCTGGCGGCGGGCAATATGTTCGTCGCTCACCCAAGCGTCGCGCCGACGGGCGCCGGCCCCGGCATCACCCCGGTGGCCGCGGCCGACGCCCAGAAAGACTGGGCTCACTACGGCAACACCGAAGGCGGCAGCCGCTTCGCCGCCCTCGATCAGATCAATCGCGACAACATCGACAAGCTCAAAGTCGCCTGGACCTACCACACCGGCGACGTGGCCATCAGCGACGGCAACGGTGCCGAGGACCAACTGACGCCCCTGCAGATCGGCAATAAAGTGTTCATCTGCACGCCGCACAACAACTTGATCGCGCTGGACGCCGACACCGGCAAAGAATTGTGGAAGAACGAGGTCAACGCCCAATCGGCGGTATGGCAGCGTTGCCGTGGCATGGCGTATTTCGATGCCAGCGCGCCGATTGCCCAGCCGACTCAACCGAACAGCTCGCCGATCATCGCCGCCAGCGTGGCCGCCGGTGCGCAATGCCAGCGTCGCCTGCTGACCAACACCATCGATGCGCGCCTGATCGCCGTGGATGCCGACACCGGCAAATTCTGCGAAGACTTCGGCAGCCACGGCCAGGTGGATTTGAAGGCTGGGTTGGGCAATGTCCCGGACAGCTACTACCAACTGTCCTCGGCGCCCCTGATTGCCGGTACCACGGTAGTGGTCGGCGGTCGTGTTGCCGATAACGTCCAGGCCGACATGCCGGGCGGTGTGATCCGCGGGTTCGATGTGATCAGCGGGCAGATGCGCTGGGCGTTCGACCCCGGCAACCCCGAAGACAAACATGCGCCGGCCACTGGCGGCACCTACGTGCGCAGCACCCCGAACAGCTGGGCGCCGATGTCCTATGACCCGCTGATGAACACGGTGTTTTTGCCGATGGGCAGCTCGTCCACCGACATTTACGGTGTGGAGCGCACCGCGCTCAATCATAAATACGGTGCGTCGGTACTGGCGCTGGACGCCTCCACCGGCGCCGAAAAATGGGTCTACCAGACGGTCCACAATGACCTGTGGGACTTCGACCTGCCGATGCAACCCAGCCTGATCGACTTCACCCCGCCGGGCAGCGACAAGGCGGTACCCGCCGTGGTGATCGGCACCAAGGCCGGGCAAATCTTTGTGCTCGACCGCGCCACCGGCAAACCGCTGACCGACGTGCAGGAAGTGCCGGTGAAAGCTGCGAACATTCCCAACGAGCCCTACTCCCCCACCCAGCCAAAATCCCTGGGCATGCCGCAAATCGGCGCGCAAACCCTGACCGAATCGGACATGTGGGGCGCCACACCCTATGACCAGTTGCTGTGCCGCATCGACTTCAAGGGCATGCGCTACGACGGCCTGTACACCGCGCCCGGCACCGATAAATCCCTGAGTTTCCCAGGCTCCCTGGGCGGCATGAACTGGGGCAGTATTTCCACCGACCCGGTGCACGGCTTTATCTTCGTCAACGACATGCGCCTGGGCCTGTGGATCCAGATGGTGCCGTCACAGAACAAGGCCCTGGCCTCGTCCGGTGGTGAAGCGCTGAACACCGGCATGGGCGCCGTGCCGCTCAAGGGCACGCCGTATGCGGTGAACAAAAACCGCTTCCTGTCGGTGGCCGGCATTCCGTGCCAGGCACCGCCGTTCGGCACCTTGACCGCCATCGACATGAAGACGCAAAAGGTCGCCTGGCAAGTACCTGTGGGCACCGTTGAAGACACCGGCCCCCTGGGCATCCGCATGCACCTGCCGATCAAGGTGGGCCTGCCGACGCTCGGCGGTACGCTGTCGACTCAGGGTGGCCTGATCTTTATCGCCGGCACCCAGGACTTCTACCTGCGCGCCTTCAACAGCGGCAACGGTGATGAAATCTGGAAAGCCCGCCTGCCCGTCGGCAGCCAGGGCGGCCCGATGACCTACGTGTCGCCGAAAACCGGCAAGCAGTACATCGTCGTCACCGCCGGCGGTGCGCGCCAGTCCACCGACCGTGGCGACTACGTGATCGCCTACGCGTTGCCGTAACACCCCTCTGTTCGCGCGGTGCGCCCGCACCGCGCTTTGTGTTTGGAAAACCCCGCATGAACCCTACTTCATATACGTCCTTCGGGCGCCTGGCGCTGGGCCTGGCCTTTGCCGCCGCCCTGCCCGTTCAAGCCGACGACACCACACTGACCGGCGACTGGGGCGGCCTGCGCCGTGAACTCGACGAACAAGGCGTGCGCTTCACCGGCGACTACAGCGGCGAGACCGCCTACAACGCTCACGGCGGCCAACATCGCTCGGCGCGCTATTCGCAGAACCTGAAGCTCGGCGTGCAGTTCGACCTGGGCAAACTCTACGGTTTGAACCATGGCGACCGCATCCAGTTGACCGTCAACGACCGACGCGGCAACAGCGCCTCCGAAGACCTGGTGGGCAACCGTCTGCCGATCCAGGAAAACTACGGCGGCCTTTATACCCGTCTTACCGAGTTGAGCTATGAACGCACGCTGTTCAGCCCGGCACTTAACATCAAGCTCGGCTACATGGCCATGGGCAATGACCTCGGCGGCCTGGACAGCGGCATTCTGTGCAACTTCATGAACGCCGGTTTCTGCGGGCACCCGCTGAACATGTCGGGCGGCAGCGGCTGGGCCAACTACCCGAACGCGCACCTGGGCGCTCGGGTTAAATACGACTTTTCGCCGAACTGGCAACTGCGCGTGGCCGCGTTCAATGTCGACCCTTCCAGCAACGGCAACTCCAGCCGCGCCTGGCACCTGGGGCCCAGGCACACCACCGGCACCGTGGTACCCATCGAATTGATCTACAAACATACCGGCAGCCTGCCGGGTGAATACAAGCTCGGTTATTACTACGACAGCTCCGATGTAAAACGCATCGGCAGCGATAAGAATGTCAGCGGTCGCGGCGGCCACTACCTGTTGATCGACCAGGCCGTGTGGGCCTCACAATCGTCCCAGGGCCGCAGCTTGCATGCCTTCGGCCAATACTCGGCGGCCAGCGAGGCGGCGTCGCCGTTCAGCAAGTGGTATGGCGCGGGGCTGGTGTTGTACAAACCGTTCGAAGGGCGCCCGCGTGACACCGTCGCCCTGGGGTATGGCCGTGCCGTGCCGAACCCGCGCAGTCGCGATGTACAGGAACTTGCAGCCTTCAATGCCGGCAGGCCCTACCCTGCGCTGGACAGCGCCGAGCAATTGATCGAACTCAGTTATGGCTACCAGGCAACGCCCTGGCTGACCCTGCGGCCGGATGTGCAATACATCATCGAACCGGGAGCGTTTTCCGGAGAAAATATCGACAATGCGCTGGTACTGGGTTTGCAGGTCAAGGCCGTGTTCTAAGCCGCACCTTGCTGGTATTGCCTGGGCGTACACCCGAATTCGCGACGAAACACCGTGTGCAGGTATTGCGCCGATGTGAACCCGCAGGTCTGCGCGATATCGGCAATCGCCAGCGCCTGGTTTTCCAGGCCCTTGGCGGCGGCGGCGAGTTTGAAGCGCAGGATCTCGTCGTGCACGCTGCAGCCGCGCACCTTGCGAAAGTGCGACTCCAACGATGAACGCGACACCCCGACATACGCCGCCACCTGCGCGGTCTTGATGCCCTGGCACGCATACTGGCGGATAAACAGCAGGGCCTGCATCACATAGGGATTGCCCAGGGGTTGGTGCAGGCTGGAGGCCTGCACGTTGATCGCCTCCGGCGGCACCAGAATCTGCGTGCCTGCACAGGGTTTGCCATGCAGCATCTGATGTAGCAGCGCGGCGGCGGTGCGGCCCATGGTCTCGGTGCCCTGGATCACCGAACTGAGCGGCACCCGCGTCAACGTGCGGGTCAGCGGGTCGTTGTCGATACCGATCAGCGCCACCTCTTCGGGCACCGCAATGCCTGCCGTCAGACAGGCTTGCAACAGCTGCCGGGCACGGGCGTCGGTCACGGCAATAATGCCGATGGGCTTGGGCAAACTGTGCAGCCAGGCAATCTGCTGCTCCACCGCGCTGTCCCACAATGGCGCGCTGGTACCCAAGCCGCGATAGATCTCCACCGGCAAGCCATCGCGCTGCATCAAGCCGCGAAAGGCTTTCTCACGCTCCTGAGCCCAGCGATTGGCCTGGGCTTCGGGCAGGCTGAAACAGGCAAACCGCGTCAACCCTGCTTCAATCAGATGCTCATAGGCCAGCTTCATCAACCCATGGTTATCGGTCGCCACATAGGGAATGCCCTTGGGGTACGCGCTTACATCCTCATACGAACCACCCACCGCCACCACCGGTATCCGACTCCCGGCCAACGCTTCGCCGATCAGCGGGTCATCGAAATCGGCAATGATGCCATCGCCCTGCCAACGCTCGATGCCCCGCAGGCGGCAGAGGAAATCCTCCTCCAGGAACAAATCCCAGGACGCGCGGGTGCTGCTCAGGTAATTGCCGATGCCGGCGATGATGCCACGGTCGTAGATTTTGCTGCCGTTGAAGAGCAAGGCGATGCGGTGCACGGGCGGTAGGGTTTTCATTGTTTTTGTCCTGGGGCCGGTCGGTGCAAACAGGTACGCAGAGGTCTGACTGCCAAGGATAGCGGACCTGGGATGAGGCCCGCTTAACTTACCTAAATTCCACCAGCATGGCTGCAACTACTGACCAAAAGACGGAACCGATCAACATCATCATATTGATGGCCAACAGGCGTTTTAGGTGAGGAGGAAAATTTTTGAGATCGACAGGGTCCAGTTCTCCGATGCGAAGAGACGCCTTTGGCAACGTCACCATTCCGGCAATTTTTGATATTTCCCAAAGCGACCAGATTACCCCCCTCTTTCCCAGGCTTGCCCCAATGCCAGTCAGTTAAGCGCTAGAGCAGGCAACCGTCGGCCTGTGGCGAGGGAGCTTGCTCCCGCTGGGTCGCGAAGCGACCCCAGAAAATGGGACTGCTGCGCAGTCCAGCGGGAG